>JAGVUS010000264.1 GCA_019136175.1 Chloroflexota bacterium
CAGATCATGCCATTTACCGACCGGTTGGACTACGTTTCGTCCATGAGCAACAACTTTGGATATGCCCTGGCAGTGGAAAAATTAATGGGCGTCCAGGTTCCGGAGCGGGCGGAGTATATCCGTGTCATCATGGCGGAACTGACACGGGTGATGAGTCACTTGTTTTCTGCTGGTTTTCTCCTGAATGACCTGGGGGCATATTTTACCCCTTCCCTGTATGTGATTGAGGAGCGCGAACTCATCCTGGATATCTTTGAAGAAGTATCAGGATCCCGCATGATGTGTAATTATTTCCGCTTTGGCGGAGTGGTTCGGGATCTGCCGGAAGGTTTGCTGACCAAGATCAAAAGACTGGTCACGGACCGCATTCCGCGCAAACTGGAAGATTTGGATAATTACCTGACCAAAAACGAAATTGTCCGCAGCAGGTGTGAGGGAATTGGCGTATTGACTGCTGAAGACGCAATTGCTCTTTCTGCATCAGGTCCAATGTTGCGGGCTTCTGGTGTCCCTTATGATATTCGCCGTGCAGATCCATACAGCATCTACGACCGATTTGACTTTGACGTAGTGGTGAAATACCATGGGGATATCTACGATCGGTACCTGGTACGCATGGATGAAATCCGCCAGAGCCTGCGAATCCTGGAACAGGCAATCCGTGATATTCCCGAGGGACCGATACTGGCAGGGAAGCCACAGTACACAGTGCGGGTCCCGGCTGGAGAGGCATATGGGCGAATTGAAGCACCCAAAGGTGAACTGGGGTATTATGTTGTGTCCAATGGAAAACCCAACCCTCACCGATACCACGTACGGGCTCCATCTTTTATTAACCTGACAAGCCTTGCACGCATGTCCAAGGATGAAAAAATTGCTGATGTGGTGGCAATTTTGGGCTCCATTGATATTGTTCTTGGCGAAGTCGACCGTTAGTCCGTCCACGGAGGAATGACGATGAATGGATACGGCATATTAAAGGGTTTATGGGTCACCTTCAGGCACTTTATCAAGACCTACATTGAGGATTTTAAGCGTGGGCGAAAGTTCTATCGATCTGCCGAGGGAATTGACGCCAGGCGAGAGGCAGATGTGGAGGGTATTTTTTCCATCCAGTATCCCGAGGAAAAATTACCTGTTCCGGAAGAGTTTCGCTTTCTTCCCTTCCTGGTATATGATGAAGGACCGGATGGGGAGCGAAAAATCCGCTGCACAGCTTGCGGTATATGCGCCAAAGCATGCCCACCACAGTGCATCTGGATTGTGCGAAGTGTTGATCCGGCAACTGGAAAACCAGTGGCAGTTCCCGCCGAGTATTACATCGATGTGGATATTTGCATGAACTGTGGTTTTTGTGCGGAATACTGTCCTTTTGATGCCATCAAGATGGATCATGATTATGAAATTGCCACCTATGATCGAACAGCAACCAATATTTATGATCTTGAGAAATTGTTGAAACCGGCGTCTTATTACGCTGAAATTCGCCCGAGAAATTTCACACGGGAACAGGAAGAAAAAGCCGCCAAGGAAGCTGCCAAGGCTGCCCGTTAGGCAGGAAAACCATGTATAATTCGGACACGGAAATGATCTTTCCACTTCGGGTGGTGCAAGCTCTTGCGGACCTCCGGGGTGAAGAATGGTCTCAACTGGTTGCCCGGGTGGCAAGCCCCGGTGCAGAACGCCATGAACAGGTGGCGTTTGTCCTGATGATGGCACGAATGTCCAGTTGTGGAGGTTGTGCTGCCGATTCCTTCCGAGCCATGCGCGGCTGTACACAATGCGCCCGGCAATCCATCCGAAGGTTTCGCGGGAGCGACAAAGATATCCTTGCGATGTTTCAACAGTACCTGAATGAGGTTGCCCAGTTTGAAGAAAAACATCGAAACAATGGCAGGGATGGATGAAGTTCAACAGGAAGGTTAAGAATTCCCCCCTTCCCATTTGAAAGGAATGGAATGTCAGACAAAAAACAACCCAATGTGGTTGGAGTTCGATTTTGCAAGGTTGGAAAAATATATCATTTTGATGCCAGCGACCTGGAGAATGTCCAATTGGGGGATATTGTGATTGTGGATACCGCTCGAGGAACCCAGCTGGGTGAAGTGGTTCAGCTTGTGCAGCAAGTCTCCGAGACTGATGGCGGATTGAAAAAAATCAACCGGCGAGCCAACCCCCTGGATCTTGTTCAGCGTCAGCAATGGCAGCAAATGGAACAGGAGGTCGTCACAGCCTGCCGAAACCGGGCGCGGGAATTGCGTCTTCAGGGGGTGAAGGTGGCGTCGGCTGAATACAGCTTTGATGGAAGTCGATTGACTATCCTCTACAGCACGGAAACCGAAGAAAAAGTGGATCTGAAATCCTTGCGCCAGGATATGCAGCGAGCTTATTCCCCCGCCCAGGTGGAACTGCGCATGATTGGTCCACGGGATGTGGCAAAGGTGTTGGGGGGCATGGGTGCCTGTGGATTGGAAACCCGCTGCTGTTCCAAATTCCTGACCGATTTTTCCTCCATTTCCATTCGCATGGCAAAGGAACAGGGCATTTCTCTGACGCCTGCCGAAATTACCGGTATGTGCGGAAGATTGCGATGCTGCTTATTCTATGAGTACGATCAATACGTGGAAGCCCGCCAGGGGATGCCTAAACGGAATAAACGGGTGATGACTCCTGATGGTGAGGGTAAAGTGATTGACATTATCCCTCTGCAGGGAAAAGTGGTCGTCTTCCTTGGAGAAAAGGGCAACAGAACATATGACAGGCAGGATATCCAGGTGATGGATTCTCCTGAAGGAAAATAGATATGGGATTGATGCCGGAACACTGGGAATCACCCAAAAAAATTCTGGTAATCCTGGCTCATCCGGATGATCCGGAATTTTTTTGCGGAGCAACCATTGCCCGGTGGACCCGGGCAGCGCATGAGGTGCGTTATTGTTTACTGACATCTGGAGACAAGGGTGGCAGGGATGACGGCACCACATCGGTTCAACTGGCTATACTTCGTGAAGAGGAGCAACGCAAGGCAGCGGCTGTTTTGGGAGTACAGGAAATCGAATATCTACGTCACCCGGATGGCTACCTTTTTCCGGATTTAAACCTGCGGCGTGAAGTGGTGCGTTCCATTCGCAAGCACCGCCCCGATGTGGTGATTGGTTGCGATCCGACCAATCTGTTTGTCCGGGAGAGTTATATCAATCATCCGGATCACCGGGCAGCAGGACAGGTGGTGGTGGATGCCATCATGCCTGCAGCAGGAAACCACCTGTTTTTCCCGGAATTGCGCGAGGAAGGGTTTGAGCCACATTCCATCACGGAGTTATGGCTTTCCTTAACCGCCGAGCCGGATATTGAAATTGATGTAACCGACGAATGGCAATTCAAGATTGCTGCGTTGCATGAACATCGAAGCCAGATTGGTGATCCTGAAGAATTTGACCGCAGGATGCTGTCCCGCCGTACACCGGATAGCACAGACGAAGCACCGCGTTTTGTGGAACGTTTCCGGAGGTTTAAATTCGGTTAGGAGAAGGAGGTCAGGATGATCCAGGAATACCTGATGAACGAAGCCCGGGAGTTATTCCCATATACCCAATCCCTGCGAAGGGATTTTCATAGGCATCCGGAATTGGGATACCAGGAAACATATTCTTCTTCCGTAATCGTCCGGGAATTAAGCGGGATGGGATTGGTTCCGCAGACTGGAGTTGCAGAGACCGGTGTTGTTACCATGCTGGAAGGAGGGGAGCCAGGTCCTGTTGTACTGCTCCGGTTCGATATGGATGCCTTACCGGTTGAGGAGGCAACGGGTGCCGAGTATGCATCAGAATTCCCCGGCAGGATGCACGCCTGCGGGCATGATGGGCATATGGCAATTGGCTTGACCGTGGCAAGGATGTTAACCCATCATCGAAATCAATTAAAGGGTTCCATTAAGTTTGTGTTTCAACCTGCCGAGGAAGGTTTGAATGGGGCGGAACGAATGGTGGAACAGGGCGTGATGGAAAATCCCTCCGTGGATGCAGCACTTGCGCTGCACTTGTGGAACGAGAAACCAATTGGATGGATTGGAGCGTCCCCCGGACCACTGATGGCTGGTTCAGCAATTTTTGACATAAACCTGACCGGACGAGGAGGACATGGCGCAATTCCCCACCAGGCAGTTGACCCGGTTGTCACTGCAGCCCAGGTAATTTTGGGTTTGCAGACCATCATTTCCCGAAATATCCCTCCGTTGGAAGGAGCGGTTATCAGTGTGACCAAGGTTCACGCCGGAGAAGCTTTCAACATCATTCCCACCAAGGTGGAACTGGGGGGAACACTCCGTTGGTACGCAGATTCTGTCAAAGAGAAACTCTTTGAGCGGTTTCACCAGGTGACACAGGGCGTCAGTGCAACCATGGGATGCATTGCGACGGTAAATCTACAAATGCTGACACCGGCAGTTATAAATGATCCAGGTATTGCGGAGCTTGCCGGTAGTATTATCCAGCAGATGTACCCCGATGCTGAAATTGATCGCCAGTTCAGGACAATGGGGTCGGAGGATTTTGCCTTTATGATGCAGAAGGTACCGGGCTGTTATTTGCTGATTGGATCGGCAAATGATGCCCTTGGATTAAACTTCAGCCATCATCATCCGATGTTTGATTTTGATGAAGCTGTTTTACCAAGAGCATCAGCAATCCTGGCGGCATTGGCAATGCAAGTCCCGGATAGACTTCCATGAGTATTTTCAATAGCCTGGAAGAGTTGTCATCCCGGATTCAGCATGTACCACAGCGGGTTGTGTCCCTAGTCCCTTCCATTACGGAAAGCCTGTTTGACCTGGGCGCAGGCAGTTCGGTGGTTGGGATCACGGATTACTGTGTCCATCCCGCGGATGGTCTGGCTCGGATCAAGCGCGTTGGAGGGACCCGATCCCCTCGCATGGAAGAAATTCTGTCTCTGCAGCCCGACCTGGTGATTGCCAACCAGGAGGAAAATCCTCGTGAGTTGGTGGAAATGCTGGATAAAAGCGGCTTGACCATCTGGTTAATTTTCCCGCGCAGCGTTCGGGATACCTTGAATATTTTGTGGACGATGACAGATCTTTTCCAATTGGAGGAAGCGGTTCTCAGGCTGAGGATACTGGAAGATGCAATCCGGCTTGCAGAAGATTCCCTGTCTGATGAACCACCTGTGTCTTATTTTTGCCCCATCTGGCAGGGGGAAGAGCCAGGACAGACCTGGTGGATGACGTTTAACGATCAAACCTACCCGGCAGATGTTCTGCGGATTTTGGGAGGGAGTAATATATTTCATGCTCGAGAACGGCGTTACCCGCTGGATGCGGACTTGGGGATGGGAATGCCGGAGGAAGCTGACGGGAGGGATGTGCGTTATCCCCACATCACCCTGTCGGAGGTGATTGATTTGGCACCGGAATTCATTCTCCTGCCATCCGAACCGTATCCATATCAAAGGGAACATGTCCCTCAATTCCGTGAATGGTTTTCTGAAACACCCGCTGGAAAAAAGAATCGCATTATTCCGGTAGATGGGACATATTTCACCTGGCACGGGACACGACTGGGGAAAGCCATCCAGTTCCTGGGAGGTTTGTTTCGGCAATCAGAACTGGAATCCTTCTGAACGAGCTGTAGTCATCTGGAGGAAACATGCGATTTGAAGAGATCAATTGGATGGATGTGGAAAGTTACCTTCAGAATGATGATCGCGTCATCATCATTCTTGGCGCCTGCGAGCAGCATGGATACCTGAGCCTGCTTTGTGATGCTAATATTCCCCAAGCTCTGGCGGATGCGGCTGCCCGGAAGACGGGGGTGTTAATTGCCCCACCTGTTCCTTTTGGCATTTCACCATATTTTCTTTCCTATCCGGGGACCATCAGCCTGCGTTCCTCCACTTACCTTGAACTTGTGGAAGATTTGATCACCTCCCTTCACGTGGCTGGCTTTCGCAGGTTCCTGGTGTTGAATGGGCATGGCGGGAATGAA
>JAGVUS010000120.1 GCA_019136175.1 Chloroflexota bacterium
GTTGCTGAAGGCATGCGCGGTATTATCGCAGGGCAGCCAACCCGATCTTTGGATTGTTGGGGATGGACCTGCGCGGGTTGTACTGGAAACCCTGGCTCAAAATATCTACCCCTCTGCGCGGTTCCTGGGAGATCAGCGGGGGGATGCTCTTGCAGAGATTTTCCGGGAGGTGGATTTGTTTGTGCTGCCCGGAACCGGGGGTCTGGCAGTACAGGAAGCCATGGCAGCCGGGCTGCCCGTCATTGTTGCTGAGGGGGATGGTACCCAGGGCGACCTGGTTCGCCCGGAGAACGGCTGGCTGATTCCTCCGGGTGACCATGCCACGCTTGCGTCCGTGCTATCCGAAGCAATCCGGGAGCCGGATCGCCTGCGACAGATGGGGATGGCATCCCGGAGGATTGTGAGCGAGGAAATTAACCTGGAAACAATGGCGGAAGCATATGCTCGGGCTATTCATATTACCTTGGGAGAGACGCCATGCACATCCTGATCACTGCAGATGGACGCAGCCCGATTGCCATCAATTGGATCCGGATGGTGTTGGATGCCGGGCATATGGTTACGCTGGTCACCACCTATCCGTGCCAGAAAATACCCGGCGTGGAACACATCATCCCGCTGCATGTTGCATTTGGCAGCCTGGCGGGTGGCGGATCTTCACCATCGTCTGCACTGCGGAGACTTGTGCGGCGGTTCCGCCCATTATTCCAGGCAGCCCGAAATACCTTCGCCCCATTGGGAATGGAGCGTGCTGGGCGCCAGTTTTCCAGGCTGGTGGAACAGGTTCAGCCGGATATTGTTCATGCACTGCGGATACCATACGAAGGTATTCTCGCCAGCCATACTCCTCCGGGTATTCCACTGGTGGTTAACATTTGGGGGAATGATTTCACCCTGCATGCCAATTCCTCGCGGATGTTGGGGAGGTTGACCACGGGGACACTGCGCCGGGCGGATGCACTGATGGCGGATACCCGGCGGGATTTACGGCTGGCAGTCAGGTGGGGTTTTGATTCCACCAAGCCCGCGCTTGCCCTGCCCAGCGCCGGGGGGATCGATCTTGAACAGGTTGGAGCAGCTGTCCCCCTCCCATTTCGGCAGGAAGTGTTTGCAAAAATTCCAAAAGACATCCCTTGGGTTGTCAATCCGCGCGGTATTCGGGCATATACCCGGACGGATGTATTTTTCCAGTCCATTCCATTGGTGTTGAACCGCTGGCAAAACGTCCGTTTTCTTTGCCCGGGAATGGAAAATCGCAAGGAGGCTGAGGATTGGGTGCAGCGGCTGGGGATTGATGATCATGTGCACCTGCTGCCGGTTTTATCCCAGGATGATCTCTGGCGGTTATTCTCCCGCTCGGTGATGTCTCTTTCCATCACCATGCACGATGGCACTCCCAATACTTTGTTGGAAGCCATGGCATGTGGGAGCCTGCCCATCGCTGGAGACTTGGAAACCCTGCGGGAGTGGATTACACCGGGCGTCAATGGCTTGCTGGTGGATCCCAATCAACCCCAGGCGGTTGCCGATGCGATGTTATTGGGTTTTACCAATCCGCAGTTATTCCGAACAGCAGCAGAAATCAATCGAAACATCATTCTGGAACGGGCGGAAACCCGGATGGTTCGGGAAAAATTGCAGAAATTTTATCAAGAAATCCTGCAAGGAACCGGTGAAACCGGTTTACAGGTATTGTCCTAACGTGGGGAGGGCGGCATGAATGAAATTGAACAGGATCGAATCCGGGGGTGCGCAGTGGGTGCGGTTTGCGGAGATGCACTGGGGATGCCGCTGGAATTTGCTCCTCCCAACCCATTGGATGCACTTGTTCGAGAGATGATTTCCGGCAGGCTTCCTGCCGGGTCTTTTACGGATGACACCGAGATGGCGTTGGCGGTGGCGGAAAGCCTGCTGGCAACGCATGATCTTGATCCTTCAGATCTTGCGCGGCGATTCCTGATCTGGTACAAGACCAATCCACCCGATGTTGGTTTGTTCACTTCAATGGTGTTGCAGGGTGTGCTGCAGGGACTTGGCTGGGAGGAAGCCGCCAGGCGTGCACAGGAGCATAGCCCGCATTCCGCCTCGAATGGAAGCCTGATGCGTTGCTGGCCGGTTGCAATTGCCCGGTGGAGGGACTGGCAGCGCCTGCTGGCGGAAAGTGCGCTGCAAAGCCGGGTTACCCATCCCCATCCGGATTGTGTGGCAGCCTGTGTGTTTGTTAATGCCATGATTTATGAAATGATTCATGGCGTTCACAAAACGGATGCGCTAGGGATTTGCCTGGAACTGGATCTGCCCGAAGAACTGCGGACAGTGATTCGGATGGCTCCATCCCGGAAGCGGGGGGCATTGCGGAACACAGGTTGGGTGCATCACACCATGGAGGCTGTCGTCTGGGGCTTGGTGAACACTGACACTTTTGAAGATGCCCTGGTTGAGGTGGTCAACCTGGGATCGGATGCTGACACGGCGGGCACCGTGGTGGGCGCTTTAGCTGGAGCGTATTACGGACTGGGGGCGATTCCGGATCGATGGGTAAAAACCATTGGTGGACTTTGGCTGCCTCGCACCGGAATCAAGATTGGCGCGGGGGAAATCATCACCATGGCGGACCGGTTATCGGGATTGTAGGATTGCGGTGGTATAAAGTGACATTAAGCATTCACACAGATTGCATTTGAACCCCATGCTTGGGATGGGGTGCTTTGACTTGCCAGTGCTTGTGGGCTATACTTGAATGAGGCGTAAAATTCAATCCAAAATCCATTTTTCAAACAATCTGGAGGAACTGATATGGCAGAGACGTTCAAATTGACCTACGGAACCATGTACAACCCACCGGAAGAACTGCATCAAAAATATGATGCAGCCCTGGCAAAGGTAAAGGCATCCCTTGGACGGGAACATGGCATGATCATCAATGGCGAGGAACGGTTTGTGGCGGATAAATTTGAGGACCGCACCCCGGCTGATACCGATGTTGTTCTTGGAATTTTCCAAAAGGGTGGAGTCCAGGATGCCAATGATGCCGTGGAAGCCGCAAAGCGGGCATTCCCTGGCTGGAGTCACACTCCCTGGCAGGAACGAATTGCATTGGTCCGCAAGGCAGCCTCATTGATGGATGAACGGATATTTGAAATGGGCGTCATTGTTGGCATGGAAGTGGGCAAGAACCGCATGGAAGCCCTTGGTGATGTTGCCGAGACTGCGGATCTGTTCCGCTATGCCTGCGACCAGATGGAAGCCAACCAGGGTTTTGTGGTGGAAATGGGGCGCGATCCGTTGACCGGCTACCTTTCCACGAACACCTCTGTCCTGCGACCCTATGGCGTTTGGCTGGTAATCAGCCCGTTCAACTTCCCCTGTGCATTGACAGGTGGACCCACTGCGGCAGCACTGGTGGCAGGCAATACGGTTGTGATCAAACCGGCAACAGACACTCCCTGGACTTCCCGAATGATTGCAGAATGCCTGCGCGATGCGGGAATTCCTGCCGGTGTGTTTAACTATGTAACTGGTCCGGGCAGTACGCTTGGACAAACCTTGATTGATCATCCTGCTGTGGCGGGTGTGACCTTCACTGGCTCATATGAAGTTGGCATGAAAATCTACCGCGATTTTGCCAGGGGACGCTGGGTGCGCCCAACCATCCTGGAACTGGGTGGAAAGAATCCTGCCATCGTCACACGTCATGCCGATTTGGAAGCAGCAGCAGTGGGGATTGTCCGCTCGGCATTTGGTTTGCAGGGGCAAAAATGCTCGGCATGCTCCCGCGTGTTTGTGGAGGAACCGGTTTATGATGCCCTGGTTGACCGCCTGGTGGAATTGACCCGCAAACTGGCAATTGGGGACCCAACAGAGCGAAATGTCTATCTTGGACCGGTGGTTAACAAAAGTTCCTATAAGGACTTCCAGGATTTCTGCGCAGACCTTGGACGCCATGGAAAGTTCCTGAATGGCGGTCACGTGCTGACGGAAGGCGCGTACGCCAGAGGATATTTCTGCACTCCCACATTGGTCGGAGACCTGCCGTACGATCATCCTCTTTGGAAAACCGAAATGTTTGTCCCCATTACCACAGTCGGAAAATTCCAAACCCTGGATGAAGCCCTGGTGATGGCGAACGATGTTGAATATGGTTTGACCGCTGGCGTTTACGGAACGGAAGAAGAAGTTTCCATCTTCTTTGACCGGATTGAATCGGGCGTTGCTTACTCGAACCGACCGCAAGGCGCTACAACGGGTGCCTGGCCTGGCTTCCAGCCATTTGGTGGATGGAAGGCATCCGGCTCCAGCGGCAAGAATTCCGGCGGTGTGTATTATCTGCAAAACTATATGCATGAGCAGATTCGCACCCACGTTGTCAAACTGTGAGTCTGGGTAACCGCGTCGGGCAATTTTTTCTCTGGATGGGGGGAGGGCTGGTTTTGTTGTTTGTTTTCTCAGCACTGGCAGACCAGCCCTCCTACTGGTTTTTGTTGGCAGGAATGGTGTGCCTGGGGATTGGGGGAGCCCTGTGGATTTCCGGACCCCGCCCCCAAGTCCAGCAAAATGGCAGGTTCCGAATTCTCCAGCGCAAAAAAGCACCGGCAGGTGGGAGATCACGGAAAACTTCCGGCAGGGAGAGAGAAACCCGCGAACAGGAAAAGGAACGGAACCCCGGTTCCGGTAACCGATGAATAAATCATCAAAGAATTCGGATGGCTAATTTATGACTAAACTTTGTTCTTTAGCAGAAGCTGTATCTCAACATGTCCATGATGGGGATTGTGTGTATGCGGCTGGATTCACGCACCTGATCCCGTTTGCAGCCGGGCATGAAATGATTCGGCAGGGACGAAAGAACCTGACCCTGGCACGGGCAACTCCGGATCTGATCTATGACCAGATGGTTGCTGCCGGTTGTGCCCGAAAAATTATTTTCTCCTACATGGGCAATCCGGGAGTTGGATCGCTGCGGATTTTACGAACAGAAGTGGAAGCAGGCAGGCTGGAGGTGGATGAGTATTCCCACTTTGGCATGATCACCCGTCTCCAGGCTGGCGCCAGTGGCTTGCCATTTCTCCCCATGAATCCCACTGCTGCAGTGGACCTGGAACAATCCAATCCAAACATCCGGCGGGTCATCGATCCGTACTCCGGCAGGGAATTAATTGCTGTACCTGCTCTCCATCCGGATGTGGCAATTATTCATGTGCAGCGGGCGGATGTGAACGGCAATGCCCAGATTTGGGGTATCCTGGGGGAGCAGAAAGAAGTGGCATTTGCTGCCCGTAAAGTGATTCTCACAGCGGAAGAAATCGTTGAAGAGGACGTTATCCGCTCTGACCCCAACCGGACGATGATTCCAGGTTTTATTGTCAGCGCGGTCTGTCATGTGCCATATTGTGCACATCCATCCTATACCCAGGGATATTATGACCGTGATAACGCATTTTACTTGGAATGGGATAAGATCAGCGAGAGTCCGGATGCGGTTCAAGCCTGGCTGCAGGAATGGGTGTATGGCGTCCGGGACAGCCTGGAATACTGGGACAAGCTTGGTGCGGAAGTTCACAACCGCCTGAAGGTGAACCCCAGGCTGGCTTCACCGGTCAATTATGGAGATTATTAATATGGAACACACAGCTTCCGAATTAATGACAGTCAATGCAGCCCGCCTGTTGCGGGATGGGGATGTGGTATTTGTGGGGGTGGGTTTGCCCAACCTGGCATGCAATCTTGCCAGGCGGACGCATGCCCCCAACCTCGTAATGATCTATGAAGCTGGTGTGATTGGAGCGCGTCCGGCGCGCCTGCCACTGTCCATCGGTGATCCCACGCTGGTGAGCGGGGCTTTAAGTGTATGCTCGATGTATGACATTTTTACCCTCTACCTGCAGCGCGGTAACGTGGACGTGGGATTTTTGGGAGGAGCCCAGATTGACAAATTTGGCAATATCAACGCCACGGTGATTGGTCCTTATGACCACCCGAAAGTCCGCCTGCCCGGATCGGGTGGTTCGCAGGAAATTGCTGCATGGGCAAACCGGTGTTATATCATCACACCGCATCAAAAGCGGCGTTTTCCGGAGAAGGTGGATTTTCGAACTTCGGCGGGCTTTCTCTCCGGCAAAACAGAACGCCAGGTAGCTGGTGTCCGCGGTGGAGGACCACAGGCGGTAGTCACCGACCTGGGCATCCTGGAACCGGATGAAAACGGCGAATTGATTTTAACGGCTCTCCACCCGGGAGTTGCAGTGGAACAGGCAGTGGCAAATACTGGATGGGCGCTGCGTGTGTCTGATCAGCTAAAAATCACTGAGTTGCCTGGCGAGGAAGAGCTTCGGATTCTTCGTGAAGAGCTGGATCCAACCGGTATTTATATCAAATAGTGGAACCCTGGAGGTAATGGATGACAAACCCGATTGAAGTACTGATTACGCTGACGCTGCCTGATACAGTTGTAGAACAAATCCGGCAGGCATCCCCCCGACTGCACGTATCCTACCACCCGGCAAAGAAAGCCGAGGATATTCCGGATGATGTGTTGAAAAAAGCCGAGATTATCTATGTGGAAAGAATGCTTCCGCTTCCGGAGCAGGTTCCCAACTTGAAGTGGATTCATTTCATGTTTGCAGGGATTGATTTTGCCGTCAATGCGCCGCTGTTGCAAAAACCGGGCTTGCTCATCACCCATGCCAGTGGTGCCATGTCCCCGCAGGTGGCGGAGCATGCCGTTGCCATGATGCTTGCGCTGGGTCACCACATGCCAAAAATGGCTGCCCTCCAGCAACGCGCGGAGTGGCCACCAATTGCCATCCGGTGGGAAAAACTGGCACCCAGGGAAGTGCGCGGCAGTACAGTGGGGCTGGTGGGTTATGGCAGCATTGGACGGGAAATTGCCCGCCTGCTTCAGCCATTTGGCTGTACCATCCTGGCTGCCAAGCGTGACGTTATGCATCCCAGGGATACCGGCTTTACGTTTCCGGGTCAGGGAGACCCGGAGGGAGACCTGTTCACCCGCCTGTATCCCATGGAAGCAGTTGGCTCCATGATGAAAGAATGCGATTTTGTGATCATCAGCCTGCCGCTTTCCCCTGCAACGCGGGGTATCATTGGCGCAGCAGAACTGGCGATGATGAAACCAACTGCCTATCTGATTGATGTGGGGCGGGGTGGTGTCCTGGATACAGCAGCCATCCTCCATGTCCTCCAGGAAAAGAAGATTGCTGGAGCAGCCCTGGATGTATTTGCCGAGGAGCCGCTTCCGGTAACCAGCCCATTCTGGCAGCTCCCCAACCTGATGATTACCCCCCATACTGCTGGAGTGAGCCTGCAGTTCCATGAACGGGCAGGTGTTGTGTTTGCGGAAAACCTGAAGCGATATGTAGCGGGGGATCCACTGATCAACCAGTATGATCCCGCATTGGGATACTAGGACATTTTTTAGAATAAATGGCAACCGCCCGGTATACGCCGGGCGGTTGATCGTTATCATGAAAGATCAGGGGGAGCAGGTAATTGAGAAGTTCGCCTTGTCAAAATACTGGTGATTGGGTGCATCCACGTAAATGCGTGCCCAACCATTCAGCGATGAACCCGGGCTGCCAACCGACCAGGTGTGGGACACGTTCAAAGTTCCGGCAGAGGTAAATTCGATGGATTTCAATCCGGTTCGAGCCCCATCACTTTGTTCCCAGTAATAGGTGACAGTACCCGGTGCGCTGGCGGTCACAGCACCGGTAAACGTAATGGTCACCGGGCAGGTACCGGAATGGCTGGCGGGGTTGGCAGACATCCCAATGCTGGTGACAGCAAAGGCAGGCTGGGTTGCATTCCCGACCTTGATTTTGACCCAGAATTGTTTGTCTGCATTGGCACCTAATCCGAACCGGACGCCGGAGGCGTTTTCCAGCATCCAGAAGCCTTCATAAGTCCCATCGGACGCCGGAGCTTTGAGCGTGACAGACAGGTCAATCGTTTGCTGGGGAGCAACACTGGCAGGAAAAGCAACCGAGGCGGGTCCTTCCATGGAATTACCATTGATGAAAACCAGCTTGTAACCGGATGTCCAGGTGCAGGAGCCGTTGTTTTTTAACCGCCAGGTTTTGATAAAAGTTGTGCCTGGCGAAAACTGGGTTCCATCAGGAACGGTAACATCATCAATAAATGTTCCCCGATCACACATAATGGGGGTGGATGCTACTGTAGGTGTGGCGGTTTCCAACGGCGGAAGTGTTGCCGAAGGGGCAGGGTTGGTGGGAGAAAGGGTTGGGGGTTGGGTTGCTGGAGGCTTGGGCGTGAGGGCGGCACTTTGCGTCAGCAGATATTCCACCGTTAAAGCAACAACAGTTTGGGCTGGCAAGGTGGGGGCAATGGTTGGTGTGGCGCGCGGCAGGTTGCAGGATGCCAGCAGGACGGATCCAATGATCAATATACCCATCAATCTGGATATTCTTTTCATGGCGGGTTCCTCTCTCTTTTCTGAGTATAAGAGAAATTCGCAAAAAATGATAGCTGATTACCGCAATTTTCCTGCGTCAATTCGGGAAGATGATAAAATCAAATCGATGGACCTCTTTGATCATTCCATGAACGAACAACTCCAACAGGAAGCTCCGCTGGCAGCCCGCCTGCGCCCTCAAACGTTCGATGAATTCATTGGGCAGGATCACATTGTCGGGGAGGGAAAATTGCTCCGGCGCGCCATCCAGGCAGACCGGTTGTTCTCGTCCATTCTCTTGACTGGTCCTCCCGGTACCGGCAAGACCACCCTTGCACAGCTGATTGCCCAATATACCGAGGCACACTTTGAGACGATCTCTGCGGTTCTGGCAGGTGTGGCGGATTTGCGCCGGATCATTGGAGAAGCGCAGGAGCGCCGCCGGTTATATCGCAAACGCACCATTCTTTTTGTGGATGAAGTACACCGTTGGAACAAGGCTCAGCAGGATGCCCTCCTTCCGCACGTGGAAACCGGCTTGATTACACTGATTGGCGCGACCACAGAAAATCCGTATTTTGATGTCATCCCGGCGTTGGTCTCCCGTTCACGCGTGTTCGAACTGAAACCCTTGAACGAGGATCAGTTGAATATCATTCTTGACCGGGCTCTGAATGACCCGGATCGGGGATATGGAAAACTGACGGTGGAACTGGATCCGGAGGCGCGGGCACACTTGTTGCGACTGTCGGGGGGAGATGCCCGCAACCTGTTGAATGCACTGGAACTGGCAGTTGAGACAACCCAGCCCAGCCTGGCAGGCGTTGTTCATGTCACACTGGAAGTGGCGGAAGAGTCGATTCAGCGCCGGGCGGTTGTTTATGGGAAAAACGGCGACCCGCATTACGATACAATTTCTGCATTTATCAAGTCTGTCCGCGGTTCCGACCCGGACGCTGCTCTTTACTGGCTGGCGAAGATGCTCCACGCTGGCGAGGATCCAAGGTTCATTCTGCGGCGGTTAATCATCCTGGCAGGAGAGGACATCGGATTGGCAGATCCACGCGGTATCCTGGTGGCAGTTGCTGCTGCCAATGCGTTTGAATTCATTGGTCTACCGGAGGGAGTCTTTCCCATTGTGGAAGCCACCCTGTACCTGGCAACCGCCCCCAAGTCCAATTCCTCCCTCAGTTATTTTGAAGCCTTAAAACGAATTGAAGAAGAAGGAGCGGGTCCAATCCCGCTTCATTTGATGGACGGAAGCCGGGATGCAGCCGGTTTGGGGCATGGAAAAGGCTACCAGTATCCCCATCAATTCCCCGGTCATTTTATCCCCCAACAGTACCTGCCGACCCCGTTATTGGGAACCACTTTTTATCAACCTTCCCAGGAGGGGTACGAAGCGGAAGTGGCGCTGCGCCTGGCAGCATGGCGGCGTGCCCAGCAGGAAGCCCTGGATGCAAATGAATCATTGAGGCAAGCAGATGAAAATCCTCCTGTTGATCCGTCACGGTGAGAATGATGTCATGTCCTGGGGATTGGCTGGGCGGCTGCCTTGTGTTCAACTGAATGAGCGGGGAAGGCAGCAGGCTGATCTGCTTGGAAAGCACCTGCAACGGGAAAAGATTTACCGGATTTTCAGCAGTCCTTTGGAACGTGCAATGGAAACGGCTGCACCCCTGGCTGGTTCTCTTGATCTACCAATTGAAGTGCATACCGGGTTAAACGAGATTGATTATGGTCAATTGCAGGGATGGAAATATTCTGATTTACAGGCGCTGGAAATATGGCGGGAAATGCTGGAACATCCCGAATCTGTTCAGTTCCCCGGTGGGGAGTCTCTCCAGCAGGCGCAGGAACGCATTGTTCACGCCCTGCTCGAGATTCGAAATTTGTTGGATGACCATGAAATCGCTGCCTGTTTCACCCATGGTGATGTGGTGCGCTTGGGGGTTTTGCATACCCTGGGATTGCCAATCCAATCCATCCACCAGTTTCAAATCCTGCCGGCATCCGTCACAGCGATTGCCTGGAATGGTGCGATGACCAGCCTTTTGTTTGTAAATCAGATCTATATGGATGGCACTTTGCATCCTTTATTAAAGCTTGCACAGACTGGCAAGGAGGCATAACCATCCGATGATTTCCGGAGATTTTTTCGGTCGTCCAACTGCATTTCTGCAAAATGACCTGATCCGTGTGGAATATCTCACCCATGCGGGTCCCAGGATTGTCCGGGTTTTTCTGGATGGGGATCCGGAAAATCAACTGGCAGAGATGAACCACAAACAGATAGAAACCTCCGAGGGAACTTTTAACATGATGGGTGGGCACCGCTTATGGCATGCTCCTGAATCCAGTCCGCGTACCTATATTCCAGACGAAGATGGCGTATCTTTGATTCAACGGGAACAGGAGGTTGTGCTGCTCGGTCCTGTGGAGGCAAAGACGGGAATTCAGAAGCAAATCCGGCTTGAATTGAAGGAGGGCTTGCGCGGGTTGATTCTTCACCATCGCCTGACCAATTTTGGATTCTGGATGGTGGAGCTGGCACCCTGGGCAATTACTCAATTTCCGCTGGGAGGGGAGGCGCGGTTTTCCGTGGATGCACCTGTCACCTCGCCATATTTGCCAAACCGGCAGATTACTTTCTGGTCCTATACGAGAACCAACGATCCCAGGCTAAAAATCAACGA
This sequence comes from Chloroflexota bacterium, assembly GCA_019136175.1. Taxonomy (GTDB): domain Bacteria; phylum Chloroflexota; class Anaerolineae; order Anaerolineales; family Anaerolineaceae; genus CALMHE01. Next base: position 11,125 of record JAGVUS010000120.1, read on the forward strand.
TCAGGATGTTGTCATTTCTGCAGAGGCTGGTTCGCCACCGTTTAAAATTGGTTCCATGAATCACCAGGGTTGGGTCAGCTATACCCGGAGGGGATGGCGGTTTGAAAAACGCTTCCAGCCCCAGGTGGACCGAATCCACCCTGACATGAACTGTAATACGGAAATTTACGTCTGGGACGATTTCATCGAGTTGGAGACGTTGGGTCCAATTGCCAGGTTGGCGCCCGGCGAATCTGTGGAGCATGAGGAGGTATGGGAATGGTCACGCACGAAGCAGAGTTGAAATTACCGGTTGAAATGTGTGATGCCGCTGGCAACCTGAACCCGGCTGCTGTCGGTTGGTCGCGCAAGCCGCTTCATGGATGCAACCTGTCAGGAAGATGGGGGCGAAAAAAGCGCTGGAATTACTGGTGCATAACCAACCAGGACATGTTGTTTTCCTTAACGCTCTCCCATCTGGATTACCTGGGATTGGCATTTATTTATTATCTCGATTTTGCAAGCGGGAAATTTATGGAACAAACCGTCACCCGGCTTTTTGGCAAGGGTTGCGATCTTCCCGAAGGATTGGGCGGGCTGATTCAGTTTGAGGATTCAGCGCTCCGCATGGAAATGCGTGATTCTGGAAATGATATTTACCTGCGGGTCGACAGCCCGGCATTTGGCGGTGAGAAACTGCATGCCGAATTCCAGGTCAGCCGCCCGGTGGGACACGAGACCTTGAATGTCGTGATCCCGTGGAGCAAGCGTTTGTATCAGTTCACATCCAAGCAGAATTGTCTTCCAGCAACCGGGAAGATTCAGATTGGAAATCGCAAACAGGAAATGGGTCTGGACAGCTTTGCCTGTCTTGATTTTGGGCGGGGCATCTGGCGGTATGCTTCCTCCTGGAACTGGGCAGCTTTTTCCACCCGGCAAAATGGGCACACGGTGGGTGTCAACATGGGAGGGAAGTGGACCGATGGAACGGGCATGACCGAGAATGGCATCTGCCTGGATGGGAGGTTAAGCAAGATTGGCGAAGATCTGCTATTTGATTATGATCCGGGAAATTTTATGAAGCCATGGAGTATCCGTACACCCCAAAGCGAACAGATTCGCCTGGAATTTACGCCATTCTTTGAACGGATTGCGAAAACGGACGCCCTCGTACTGCGATCGGAAGTGCACCAGATGATTGGACGTTTTTGCGGAACCGTGATCACGGATAACGGCGAACAGATCAGCATCCAGGATGCGATTGGCTGGGCTGAGGAGCATCAAGCCCGCTGGTGATGATCAATGCCCGACGGTGTGTTTTCCTATAAATATCCTTTTAAGCAGCACTCAATTTCCGGAGTAAGTCCATTCTTTTATCCACCAACTCCTGGATCTGTGCAATATCGTCAGGAGACAGGTGACTGAATTTTCGTAATAGGTTGAGCAGGTCCGAAACAGGGATGGGATTTTTGTTATCCAACAATTTCCACTTTCCCTGCTCCACTTCAAATAACGGAAAGAAGTTGGATTTTACTGCTTTTCTTGCCACTTCGATGGTTTGATCCGTCTCATGTCCCCAGCCCGTTGGACATGGGGAGAAGATGTGAATATATGCAAACCCCTTTTTGCTGGCTTGAATGCCTTTTGTTACCTTGTCCACCATATCTTTCATATTGGATGGTGACGCAGTGGCAACATATTCCACATTGTGCATAGCCATAATCAGGGGCATATATTTCTGGTTTTGAGATTTGCCATCCTGTACTTTTCCCACGGGGGTTGTGGAGGTCCTGGAACCTTTGGATGAGGTGGAGCTTCTTTGAAAACCCGTATTCATGTACCCTTCATTGTCATAGCAAATATAGAGCAACTTTTCTCCACGTTCAGCGGCTCCAGAAAGGGATTGAAATCCACAGTCAGCTGTTGCCCCGTCTCCTGCAAAGGCAATGATGTTAACATCGGGACGATTTTTTCGTTGATACATATTTGTTACGCCGCTTAGAAATGAGGCTGTATTATCCAATAATGGGATATGTACGGGGATCTTGAGACCATTGTCAAAATTCCATCCCACAACACCAGCGCCTGCCATACAGCCTGGTGGAATGCTCAAAATGGTATTTCTACCTGCAACTTGCAGCACCCTTCGTAAACATAATTCCGCACCACAACCCTGGCAGGCTGACATCCCCGCTGTGACCAAATCTTCTGATTGTCTGATCAGGTCGATATAGTTCATGGATATGCTCCTTATGAATCTTCAATTACTGAAACCAATAAGTGTCCAGTTGCCCGGGCTGTTGACTGCCTTGTTTTACAAGCACCTGGATGCAGGTTACAAGCTGATCCACGGAAATATCAGCGCCCCCCAACCCGCCAATTGCTGGCATACTGGATATTGGGTGACCCAACTCTGAAATGGCTGCCTTGATTTCCATGTACAGCACGCCGGTATTCCATCCAAAGCAAACATTTTTATCAATCACCACAAACCCTTGTTTACCGCTTAAGATTTCCCTGATCTTTTTATCTGGGAATGGTCTCAAGAATCGCACTTTTAAAAGCCCAATTTTCATCCCCAGACTGCGGGCAACATCCACGGCTTCCCTGGCGGTTCCGGTGGTGGCACCCATTGTAACAATAACAAAATCGGCGTCATCCATTTTGTACGTATCAATGACACCCCCATACCGCCTGCCAAAAACTTGCTCAAACGCATCATCGGTTTGCTCAATGACCTGAAGGGCTTTTTGCATGGCATCCAGGTGACCTTTGCGATACCTCCATAAGATTTCCCCCGATGTCAGGGGGTCTACTGCCATGGGTGTATCCGGGTCCAGGCTGACGTGATCCGCATGATAGACCCCAAGGAAATCATCCACCGCTGGCTGGTGAGGGATTTCCACCCGTTCGGTGAGATGTGAAAGATAAAAGCCATCGTAACAGACATTCACAGGCAGTAAAACATCCGGGTGTTCAGCAATTTTGTATCCTTGAATGATCATATCCAGGATTTCCTGATTATTCTCAACATAGACCTGGATCCATCCTGCATCTCGAACCGAAACCGCATCCTGCTGTCCACTCCAGACTGTTTCTGGAGAAGTCATCTCCCTGGTTGCGATCGCCATAACCATTGGCAATCGCAGTGTGGACATTCGAAAATAAGGCTCATACATCAAAGCCAATCCTTGTGCCGATGTGGCGGTAAAGGTTCGACCTCCAGCAACAGCAGCTCCTTGAACCACGCTCATCGCAGAATGCTCAGACTCCACCTGGATCATGGTGGAATTCAGATCACCCTGGGCTATCATCTGAGCCAGAGATTCTACAACTGAAGATTGAGGAGTAATGGGATAGGCTGCGATCAAATCAGGCCTGGAAAGAGCCGCACCCATTGCAGCAGATTTATTGCCACTGATTGCAACAATACGGTTTTGGTTGGTATTCATCTTACTCTATGCTTTCCCTTACCATAATGATTGCTTTGGTCGGACATTCCCTGGCACAAATGCCGCATCCCTTGCAATATTGGTAACCGATTTCGTAAATTTTGTTTTCATCCCCGGTAATGGATCCAACGGGGCAGAAGATCATACATAATCCACAGTTGGTACATTTTTCTTTTAACATCACGGGTTTAAACGTTCTCCAGCTGCCTGTGTCGAGTGTATAAATTCCTTCATCACCCACGGGAGTAATAAACTTTTTGGACATTAAAATTCCTCCTGTTTTACGAGTTGAACATTTTCATATGCATCAATCGCTGCCAGCGCATTATCATTGTTAAAAGCCAGCCTGATTTTTTCTTGAAGGATCTGCCAGTTGACCCATCCTGTAGCTTTTGCAAAAGCTCCCAGCATGGCTGTATTGGGGATTGGTTTTTTAAATCTCTCCAAGGCAATCCCGGTTGCATTGATGGAAAATACTTTCATGGGTTTTTCAGGTAAGGGCAAGCTTTCAACGGTTTTTTCGGTATTAATAATCACCACACCATGATCAACAAGTCCCAAAAAGGTTTGCGGCAGGTTGAGGAGAGTATCATCAAAGACCATCAGGACTTCTGGATGATAAACCTGGCACTTGACCCGGATCTCCTTGTCATCAATCCTGAGAAATCCAAATACCGGGGAGCCCTTTCGTTCCACTCCGAAAAATGGAATAAAGTGGGCGTACAAGCCTCCCTCAACAACAGTCTCCACCAATATCTGGGCAGATTTAACAACTCCCTGCCCTCCGCGTCCGTGGAATCGGATCTCTTTCATTAAACACGCCTCCCTCACCAAATAATTCATACTATTTTTGTTTTCTTTATTATAAATTGATATTTGATTTCCGATAAGTTGATTGGTCAATCAATGTTTTTTTTATATTCAGTTATAAGTGCAACCGCATTCTGACTGCTGGTGATGGAGACTCAGGTATAATGAATGCTACGAAAGAGGAATCATCCATGACATTTCCCAAACCATTTTATCGATGGCGTCCGCATCCCTGGCATGGGCTTGACCTGGGACCCAATCCGCCTGCAATTATCCATGCCTATATTGAGATCACCCCATTTGACCTGGTGAAATATGAGGTTGACAAAACTACTGGTTATTTACGGGTGGATCGTCCGCAGCGCAGTTCCTCGCAACCCCCAACACTCTATGGGATTATTCCCCGAACCTATTGTGGAGACCGGGTGCGGGCACTTTCACCCCATGCAAAGAAAGGTGACGGCGATCCGCTTGATATCTGCGTCATCAGCGAGCGCCCCATCACCAAGTCGGAAGTGGTGTTGAATGTAAGAGTCATTGGCGGAATCAAGATGATTGACAATGAGGAAGCCGACGATAAAATCATCGGTGTACTGGCGAATGACAGCTTTTGGGACAGCGCAATGGATATTGATGATCTGCCACCTGTCCTTGTGGAAAGATTGCGGCATTATTTCAGCACCTATAAAATCGTTCCCGGCAAGGAAAATGTCACTTTTATTGACAGCGTTTACAACCTGGAGCACGCACTGAAGGTGGTGGAAGCATCCATTATGGACTATAACGAGGAATTCGGTGGTTGATTGATCATTCTTCCTGATGGGACCGCCCGGAATTTGCCGGGCGGTTTTTTTACAACTTTTAATAATTTCCAGCGTACATTCTTTTGAACACAAGGAGAATGTATGATGGATGATCGTCCAGGTTGTCTTTCGGGGATATTTAAATTTTTCCTGCTTGGCTGGTTGTATGACTGGCTGCAGGATACGTTTGGTTATGGCAGGGGGGGATGCATTGGCTGCGGTTGTGGGACAATCCTGCTGATCCTGATGATCATTGCAGTATTATCCATCATTTTTAATACCGATTGGCTGAGCCTCACAGCCATTCCGGGTTTCCCGGTGATGTGACCAATTTTCAGGTGGCGACCTGGTTGCGACCGGCTTGCTTGGCAGCGTACATGGCGTGGTCAGCAAGCTTCATCAGGGTTTGAATATCCTGGATGGAGGACGTCAGCGTGGATACACCGAGGCTGATGGTCGCATCGACGATCAAACCGGCATCGACGAGAAACGGGATATTAACAACTGCAATCCGCAGCTGCTCGGCAACCTGACAGGCTTCCTCCAGGGAAGTATTGACGAGCAGAATCAAAAATTCATCTCCACCCCTGCGCCCCAGGATATCAGTTGGACGGGTGTTTTGACGAAGGCGCTCAGCCAATACCTGCAAAACCTGGTCTCCCAGATCGTGATCATAGGTGTCATTGATGGACTTGAAATGGTCGATGTCCAGCAGGATTGCCGAGAGGGGTAAATTGTGCTGCCTGGCATGGTTCACCTGCTGCTGTCCCACCTGGTGCAGACCGCGCCAGTTTAAGAGCCCGGTCAATTCATCTGTAATCGAGATTTGACGTGTTTCCTCCAGGAGACGGGCATTTTCCAGTGCAGTGGCAGCCTGGTTGGCAAAGGCTTTCAGCCGTTCCACGTGCGTGGAGGTGTAAAAACCCGGCTGGGAACTGTCGAGATTAATGAACCCAGCGGTTTTTCCCTTAATGCGGATGGGGGCGGCAATATAGGAGCGGACCCATGCCATCTTGGGATCAAATACCCAGGTGGGATCGGTTTCCGTGTCCACAACAACCCGGGGAAGACCGTCTTGTACCATGCGAGCGAGATTGGGGAACTGCGTATAGCCTATGGTTAAATTAAGTACTTCGTCCTCAATTCCCAGTTCCTGGTATCCCAAGCCACGCACAATCCGCGCCCGCCCATCCTCTTCGATTAGCATGATGTTGGCTGCCGTGTGGGGCAGTACCCGCCCGACATTCGTTAGAATTCGATTGAGAACTTCCTCAAATTCCAATGTGCTGTTTAACGCAGCAGCCGTATCCGACAGGGCTTCCGCCAATGCCCGTTGTTCTTTCTCCAAAAGTTCTGTCTGCTGGCGAAAGAGGGCGGATCCAATTAAGTCGCTGGCAATTCGGAGACTTTCGATTTCCAGGGCAGACCAGACTCTTTCGTGACTGCAATCGTCATATTCAATAAAACCCCAAAAGTTGGAACCAACCATGATGGGAAGCACCAGGATGGATTGGATGCCCTGCAGCCGGAGCAGGTCTCTTTCCCCCTGGGGCAGGTTTTCCACGGGACCCACTAATATGTCCCCCTGGCTGAGGACCAACTCCCAGCGGCTGAAGCGCTCTGCATTCAGGTGATCCACGATACATTGTGATGTTGGAGAAATCCAGTTATTGATGCGGACATATTGGGGTTTCCCAATGGGGGGGATCTGCTTCTGATAAAGTTGAATTTGATCCAGGGAGCCGGCATTTCCCAATGCCTGGATAAAGCCGGGGATTTGCTCTTCCCATTCCGGGGCTTGTAACAAGGTGGTGGCAGCCGAACTGATTGCTTTTAATGTTGCATCCCGGCGCTCCAGAATGACCTTGTTTTGATTTTGACGTGAATACAGGCTTTCATTCTTTAGAATCAGGTCACGCAGCCAGCCGGTGAGGGATCCTCCAACAATGGTAACAAGAGACCCGGCAATTCCTCCCTGGGTCATCAGATATGCAAGAGTGGTTTCATCCATCTGGTACAAAACCACCGTATTGAGAATGGCAGCCAGAATCCCTGATATTAAACCTCCCCAAACTCCAAACAGGATGGCAGTCAGGATGACCGGTAGAAGGCTGAATGCCGTTGCCCCATATCCCAGCGCTTTTTCCAGCGATGGCAACGCTGCAAGATAGATGCTGCCACTTACGATAGCCAGCAATAAGCGCATCCACCTGGGGACCTGGTTAACGAATTTTCTGCCTTCCTGATGATGTAATTGGGGGGGGTACGTCAAAATTCCTCCGACATTTCCATTTTACCTGAGACTGTGTCAAAAATTCTTCACAAACCTGAAAGGTGCCCGTGGATTTTATCGTTCCCGGATTGGTCTTTCCAGTCGGAATTGGATATAATGACACCAATGAAAAGGTTACCAGGAGGTTAAGGATGGAAGGGTTTGGCAGAGAGGCTATTTCAGTTGATGTGGGCAAACGTTTGCGCACTTTGCGTGAGGAGCGGGGTATTTCCATTCGGGAACTGGCACGGCGAAGCCAATTATCTGCCAATGCACTCAGCATGATTGAACGCGGGATGACCTCACCTTCCGTCAGTACTTTAAATAAACTTGCAACCGCGATGGAAGTGCCGATTACCGCCTTCTTTCGCGAAGACCCTGAAAAGGCAAGAGTGGTCCTGATGCGAGGTGGCGAGCGCCCGCGGGTTCCTTTCCTGAGAGGATTATTTGAAGGACTGGGTGGAGAAGCATACTCTGGTCGAATGGAGCCTTTTCTGCTCACACTCGAGAGCGGGGGGAGCAGCGGACCATTTGGGCTTACCCACACCGGGCATGAATTTGTTTTCTGCTTGCGGGGAAAATTGCTCTATGAAGTGGAAAACGAACGGTATGTTCTGGAAGCGGGTGACAGCCTGTTATTTGCCGCCCACCTGAAACATCGCTGGAGCAACCATAGTGGAACTGTCACCAGTGCCATTATCGTGATTTCCAGCTATGATGAAGACGATCATCCCGGTGAATACCATTTTGCGTCCATTGGTGATGAAAACGATTTTCCCCTGGAGGACGCCACCGATTTATAGATTTAACCAGCGGGAGGCGGCAGCGGGAAGATCCCGCATGGAGCCTGCTTGTTTGTGACAATCCGGCAGGGATTCAATAAACAACCGCCCATATTTTTTGGTTAGAAGCCGCCGGTCGAGGACGGCAACCACCCCGCGGTCAAACTGTGTCCGGATCAAGCGACCAAATCCCTGCCGAAACCGGAGGATTGCTTCCGGGATGGAATACTCATTGAATGGATCTTCAAAAGTTTCGGACCGGGCAGCGATGATGGGATCCGAGGGGACATCAAAAGGCAGCTTGACAATGACCAGCACGGATAATGCTTCTCCGGGAATGTCCACTCCCTCCCAAAATGCCCGGGTTCCCAGCAAGACGGCTTTTTCTGCATTACGAAAATTTTCCACCAGGGTGTTGGAGGATGCCCCTTCACCTTGTTCATAAATTTCAATACCGGACCTGCCAAGTTCGTGGGAAATCGCCTGCGAAGTTCGTTTTAACTGGGCGTAAGAGGTGAACAGTGCAAGCATCCTGCCACTGGTGGATTTTGCCAGTTGAATCAGCGTCTGTTCCACTGCCCGCTGGTAGGCACTGTCATTCGGTTCTGGGATGTCGTTGACCAGATAAAGCAGCGCAGCAGTCTCGTAATCAAAGGGGGAGCCCACGGACAATTCATCGGCTTCGTCGGCATTCAACCGGCTGCGCAGGTATTCAAATTCTCCATGCGTGGTCAGGGTTGCGGACGTGAGAATCACGCTGGCTTTTTCATGCCAGAGATATTGTTCCATCAATGGACCGATATGCAGCGGGGCGATCTGGAGGGCGATACGGGCATTGTTTGGTTCCTGTTCAATCCAGTAGATGAACTGGTGATCCGGTTCGCTGATCAGCGCCGTAATGTAGGTGTCCGCTTCCTTCAACCTGCGAAGCACAGTACCAAACGCTCCCAGAGAATCCAGGACTTCCTCCGGCAGGGCTTCTCCCAGGTCGTTCAAATCGGTGTGCAGATGCCCGCAGAGGGAGAGCAGCAGGTTGAGTGTTTCAGAGGCTGTCTCCCATGCCATCTCCACATCCATCCAATTGGGTTGGTTGCGGGTGGATGGGATGACACGGATCTGCTGGGTATAGGTGCCCATCGGCTGACCTTCCCGCATGCCATCAAGGAATTCGGCAATGGCGAGGAAAAACTGCTTAATGTCAGCGTCGGCACGGTAGACAAGGTCGGTTGCCCGGTTGACCTGTTGGTGCATCGAGGCAAAATCGGAAGGGCGCAGCAGGTTTCGCAGGAGGGTGAGCAGCCTTCCCAGGATCCCACTGGAGGTTCCTCCCAGCTCGCGCATCAACCGCTCCAGATCGGGCTGGGTTGCCCGATAGCTGAGCGCGTTGGTGGAGGCTTCCTCCAGGTGGTGGGCTTCATCAACGATCAGGTAGTTGTATTCCGGCAGCACCCGGTTGCCGGTGACTGCATCTGAAAGCAGGAGGGCGTGGTTGACAATGACAAGGTGGGAGGTCTGGGCAGCCTGCCGGGATTGGTAGAATGGGCAGGTTCCTCCCATGCGGCTGACACAGATTTCTGCCCGGCAGCCTTCATCTTCAGCAGAAAGGTTGACCCAGGCTAGGCGTTCATAGGGACCATTCAGGTTGATTTCACTGCGGTCTCCCTGTCCGCCTTCATGAAGCCACACCAGCACCTTGGCAAGCACGCGCATTTCTTCCACGGTTTCCGGTCCGCGTTGGCGCAAGATTTGCAGCCTGCGCGGGCAGAGGTAATTGGAGCGTCCCTTGAGAATGGTGGCGCGCAAATCCAATCCGAGGGCGGATGCAAGGTCGGGAATATCCTTTTTGATTAACTGGTCCTGCAGGTTAATGGTATTGGTGGAAACGATCACCCTGGTGTTGTTTTGGGTTGCCCAAAGGGCAGCGGGAACCAGGTAGGCAAAGGATTTTCCTGTTCCGGTGCCGGCTTCCACCAGCAGGTGATAGCCTTCGGAAAATGCCTGGGCAACCGACCGCAGCATTTCCACCTGCTGGGGACGGGATTCAAAGTTTTCAAAATACCGCGAAAAAGGTCCCCCATACTCCAACAGGGAAGCAGCTTCATCAAGATCCAGCGGTGTGACGGGAGGGTTGGCGGTTAGAGGATGTCCGGCTGGAGCTTCCGCCATTTGGAAGAGTTCGCCGTATTCAGATTCGTCCACATGACGTGGTTGGACGGGCTGGCGGGAGCGGGTTCGCAATACCTGCTGAAAAAGCCAGAAGCCATTCCACTCCAGTGGTTCCGCGTGCCGGACAATTTCGGCAATTAATTCAATCGGCAGCGCGGATGCCTTGTCGTACAAATCCAGGAATACGGCATGCGTCAGGCGGGCATCATCCAGGGCGCGGTGGGAATTGGGGATCAGGATATTTAATATTTGACCAAGGCTGCCCAGGTTGTAGCGGCTGGCTGTGGGCATCAACACTGCAGCCAGCTCATAGGTGTCTATGACAGGATTATCGAGCAGGATTCGCTGCTGTTGGAGAAACCCCAGGTCAAAACGGACATTATGACCGAGTACGGGTAGATCGCCGATGAAATCCACCAGGTTCTGCAAAACTGCCCGCAGGGGTGGGGCGTTCCGTACCATGTCATTGGTAATTCCGGTGAGTTGGGTGATTTGCGGCGGAATGGGGCGGTTGGGATTAAGCAAGGTGTTCCACTCTGCTTCAATCCGCCGCCCGTTGAACCGGACTGCGGCAATTTCGATGATGGCATCCCTTTGGGAATCCAAGCCTGTGGTTTCAATATCCAGTGCAACAATGGAGGGCATGAGAGGGATTATACCATTCGGGTTGTTTGTTGGTAGAATTGGTGGACATGAATCATCCAGAGGTAAAAACCGTCGTCTTTGACTGGGGAAATACCCTGATGCAGGTATTCCCCGAATATGAAGGTCCCATGGTCACCTGGCAAAGGGTTGCCGAGGTGGATGGCGCACATGCTGCGTTGGAAATCCTTGCCCGGTCTTACCGTCTGGTTGTGGCAACCAATGCGGCTCAATCCAGCGCAGAACAGGTGCGGGCAGCTCTCAACCGGGTGGGGTTGGGAGAGTTCATCGATTCCATTTACACAGTTCACGAGCTGGGAGCCAGAAAACCTGCGCCGGAGTTCCATGGATCACTGGCACTCAGGCTGGGTGAAAACCCATCCGGGTTGGTCCTGGTGGGGGATGAATTTGGCAACGATGTCATGGGATCCTATGTGGCTGGTTGGCGTTCCATCTGGTTAAATCCGGATGGAAAATCCGCACCAGCACTCCTGCCTTTACAGGATGGAGAAATCACCAGCCTGAAGGAATTGCCCCGGGTTTTGGATGGTGGATGGCTTCCCCGCTATTCCGAATGCCTGGCGTGGTTAATTGGGCAAAAAGCGGGCACGAACCTGTTGACACACGTGCAGATGGTGGCGGCTGTGGCATATGCGCTGGCAGTTTTATTGCGGAGGAACGGCAAACCGGTAAACCCCATCCTGGCACACCGGGGTGGATTGCTGCATGACCTGGCAAAAATTACCAGTCAAGAGAATGAAGAGGGGATGGATCATGGAGAAATGGCAGCCCGTATTCTGGTTGACAGGGGGCAACCGGTTTTGGCGGAAATTGCCCAAAAGCATCTCCTGTTTGGGGTGTTGAATCCGGAGACAACCCCGCATACCTGGGAGGAGAAGCTGGTTTACTATGCCGATAAACTGGTCGAGGGCGGTCAACTGGCAGGTTTGGATCAAAGGATCTCCGCCCTGCAGCGACGGTATCAACTGGATGGGCAAATCTTGAAGGATGTACTGATATCTTTGCGGAAAATGGAAGATGAAATCTGCGCTTCCATTCTGTTGGAGCGACATCAGTTGCTGGAACAGGTGCGCCGGATGATGTGGGAATAATTTGTATCCGGATCCCCAGCGTCCTCTACGGTGCCAGCAGGTTGTAGTAGTTGTAAATCCCCATGGATATTTCCGCAAACAGCCGGTTGGCATCATCCCAGATTAACTGTGCATCACGGTGCATGGAGATAACCAGGACATAATTGCCCGCCGGGGTATAGACGATTCCGGCATCGGAGATGGAATGGATATAGCCGTCCGATTCGGTGATCCAGCCGTGTTTATGGGCAATCTGGGTGCCTTCCGGGAGACCGGCTTGAATAAGAACACCAATCCGGTTGTTTGCCAGATAGGCAATCATTCGCTGGCATTCGGAACGGCTGATCTCCCCCGGAAAAACAGCTGCAAAGGCACCGCCGCCGGTTTGAGCACACTGGTATAAATCCGTCAACAGCATACCCATGTCCACAGGGGTGGTCTGGTTGTAGGCATCCGGGAAGGTGGTCCAATCCGCGCGCTGATTGGCTGGTGTTTGGATCCTGCGGAGCAGCGGCGCACCTGGATAAAAATATCCTGCCAGGAAGCTGTTTTTCAGCCCCAGGGCTTCCAGGTCTTCCGTAACTGCAAGCGGACCCAGGTTGCCATCAAGATAATCCTGCATCAGTTGGTCAGCCGGGTCGTTTTCGGAACGGACAATCATTAATTCCATCAGGTTGGCAGCTTCCTGGGGCGTGGGTTCGTCCAACCGCCGCATCACGGAGATCATGATGGGAATCTTCATGGTGCTTGCGGCAGTAAAAGCAACTTCCGAGGGGTAGGTATCCCCCAGTGCATAAGCAAAACTGAGTTCCTGGTTTGTCTGCAAATCATATAAGTACACTTCCGTCATTCCATCAAAGCCGGAAGAGTCGATGATTTGCTGGAGAAGAATTTGCAGGTTCTGCAGGGTGGGGCGGGGGGGAGAAATCTTGCTGAATGACAGGTTCACAACCCGGTTGGTCGGCGAGCGCAACGCGTCTTCAATTAACAGTACTGCCCTATCAATATCGAGCGTGTTGCCCGATTTTCCAACTTCGAATGACGGAGTTCCAGGGATGGGTTTGGCAGCTTCTGCTGGCTGGTCGTACCGACTGGAAATTTCAGTCACCAGGTATGTCCGCAGGCGATCTTCGGAGATGCTGGCACTGAGGGGGATGTTGGTTGTGGTGCTGGATTGGTTCCACAAGTAGTTCCAGAAGGCGCTCCAGAAGGGAAGCTTTACCCTCTGCTGGTCAGCAGATGCGAGCATGGCTTCAAGGTCGAGGTCGAAGCCAGCCGTGGAGGGTTTGATCTGGATGACTGCATCCTGGTAGCGCATTTCGACGGGAACGCCATAGGCTTCCACCAGGCGGCTGGCAGCTTGTTCCCGCGTCAGACCACCGACAGGAATGTTGGCAATGGTGGTTCCCAGCGGAAAAGCACTCCGGATACGACTGAATTGCACCAGTTGCAAAACCAACAGCAGCGCGCCGATAAAAAGCAGGGCTATGGATATCCAGGGAAGGAAATTTGTTTGATTCCTGTTCATTTGATGAACTCCAAACAGCGAATCCGATTGTACCAGATTGTAGGAATCCTGCTGACGGGAAGGATGAAGATCAGAGAATTTTTTTAGTATATACTTATACATTATGAACGGAGAAGTATCCCCGGAAATCCAGGCTCTGCACCAGGTGTACCTGTTTTACACGTTCAGTACCGAGGAACTTGAAAATATCCTGGAACATGCAGAGATTGCTTCCTATCACCCTGGCGAAAAAATTTATGAAGTGGGAGACCCTGCCCGCGGCTTTTTTGTCCTGGTCAGTGGGAAGGTGCGGTTGACGCGTTGGCGCGGCGGAAAACAGGAAACCCTCCAGGTGCTGGATAACAGTGGATTCTTTGGACAGGAAATCTTATCCCGGGGAGAACTGCGGCACCTGACCGCGGAAGCTCTTTCTGATGTCCGGGTGTTAAAACTCAGCCTGACGTCATTGGACTGGCTGCTGGAAACCCACCCCAATCTTTCCGATGACCTGGACCTCGTCCGGTCGACCTACCATTTATTTTTACGCGAAAAAATGCCCTGGCGGGGACCAAAAGAAATTGTCTATCTCATGATCCGGCGTCACCCGGTGTTTTTATTGATCCGGTTGTTGATTCCTGCCATGTTATCCATTCTTACGACATCACTTCTGACTGCGATTCATGTTCAAACGCAGAGTAAGACGGGTGCGTTATTGGTTCTGGCAGGTATCTTTTTGTTCATCTGGCTGGCGTGGGCGGTGCTGGCATGGATTGATTGGGCAAACGATTATTCCATTGTGACCAACCGGCGGGTTGCCTTTCATGAAAAAATTATCCTGATTTATGACAGCCGCCGTGAGGTTCCCCTGGATGCCGTTCTGTCGGATGACAAGGAAACCACTTTTCTTGGGCGGATTCTCTCGTTTGGGGATGTGGTAGTGCGAACGTATACTGGCATGCTGCACCTGCCGGACATCCCCAAGCCGGAGGCTGTGCGCAGGCTGCTCAATCAAGTGCAGGTGGTTGTTCGGGAAGCCTCAGAGATCAAGAGGCGGGCAACCATGGACGATACGATCCGGCAGCGGTTCAGGCATGAAGAGACGCCTGCCAGGGAGGATGAGGGTGAGGTTGCCCCCGTGATTCAGCCCGGTCCTCTGCAAGCCTGGCTGGTGAATCTTTTCCAGATGCGAATCGTGAAAGGTACCAGCATTATTTACCGGACCCACTGGTTTATTTTATTACTCCGATTGTTCATTCCCACCATTCTTAACCTTGCCCTCTTCACAACCCTGATTCTGCGTTTGTTTGGCGTGATCCAGTTCCTGGATTTACGCAACTTTCTGTTATTGTGGTTCCTGATGGGATTGTTTGCAATTGGTTGGTGGGTGTATCAATATTGGGACTGGAGCAATGATCAGTACATTATTACCGACAAGGAATTAATTGATTATTTCCGCAAGCCCCTGGGCAGGGAGGAGCGGCGCTCCGCTCCACTGGAAAATATCCAGACTATTGATTACGAACAACGCAACCTGATTGCACTCATCTTCAACTATGGCACGGTATATATCCGGATTGGGGATGCAGAACTTACATTTAATAATGTATTTAATCCATCCGATGTGCAGCGGCAAATCTTTGAACGGTTCCTGGAAAAGAAAAAGAAAAAGGAAGATGACCGCGCCAGGGCAGAGCAGGAACGAATGCTGGAATGGCTGGAATCATACGATCGGGTGATGCGTACCCAGCCGGAAGAGGCGGTGGAGGGCGAAGAGGAAGAGGAGGAGGATGAAGATCACCCGGAGGAGGAAGAAGTTCCTCCCATGGAATGGTGATTGCGGTACAATGGGGGAACTGTGAGACGAAAGTACGATACTATTTACAGGTGAGCCAATGAGTTTACTGGATATTGTTTCCCTGCCGGACCCGGTACTGCGGCGGAAGGCACGCAAAGTCACGGTGTTTGATAAAGAACTGCAAACCCTGATTGATAATATGATTCATACCATGCGCGAAGCCCCGGGCGTGGGACTGGCAGCCCCCCAGGTGGGAGAATCCATCCGCCTGGTTGTGGTGGAATACCCCGATACAGATGATGATGAACCTGATGAGGATGCCCCCAAAAAATTATATGTGATGGTCAACCCGGAAATTGTTGAAACCTCCGAGGATAAGGAATTGGGAGTGGAGGGATGCCTGTCGGTTCCAGGGCTGGTGGGAGAGGTGGAGCGGCACACCCGGATTGTGGTCAAGGGTCTTAACCGCCAGGGGAAACCAATGAAGGTCAAGGTAAAAGGCTGGATGGCGCGTATCTTCCAGCATGAAATTGATCATCTGGATGGCATTGTCTTTCCAGACCGCGCCACCCGCGTCTGGCAGCCCCGGGAGGGAGAGGAACTACCGCTGGATTAAGATGTTTCTGACCCATCTTTCCCTGACTCACTTCCGCACCTACACCCGCCTGGACATGGATGTTCCCCGGCGGATTGTTTTGCTGGTGGGTGATAATGCGCAGGGGAAGACCAGCATCCTGGAAGCCGTTTATTTTTTTGCAACCTTCACATCTTTTCATGCTTCCAGTGATAAACAGCTTCTCAATTTCTATGCATCCCAGGAACCGCTGGCGGTTGCGCGACTGGTGGCGGAATTTGACCGGGAGGGGAAGCATCACCGCATGGAAGTCCGCCTGATCCAGGAACCGGTGGGTCCCATGGGCAGCCGCACCCGCAAGGAAATCCTGGTGGATGGCGTCAAACGGACCGCCCAGGAAGCCCTTGGCATCTTCAATGCCGTCATATTCCTGCCGCAGATGATGACGATCCTGGAGGGTGGACCCGATGAGCGGCGCCGGTATTTGAATCTTGCCATCTCCCAGGCAATACCAGGGTACGCCCGGGCTTTAAGTGAGTACCAGCAGGCATTGACCCAACGCAATGCTCTGTTAAAGCAGCTTTCCGAGCGGGGTGGTGCCCCGGATCAACTGTTGTACTGGGATGAAATCCTGGCGGACAGGGGATCGCTCATCATTTATGCGAGAATTGCAGCCATCCAGGAAATGGAGCGGATTGCTGCGGAATTCCACGAAAAATTAACCCGCCGTGAGGAGGTTTTGCGGCTGGTTTACCAACCAGCTTATGACCCCGCACGTCCTCAAAATGGACAGATGGGATTGCCGATTCAAACACCCGTCCAACGGAATGGTATTCCCATGGCTCAAATTCGCCAGGGGTTCATGGAGCGGTTATCCGCAATTCGGGGGGAGGAAATTGCGCGGGGAATGACAACCATTGGACCCCACCGCGATGAATTGCGTTTTCTTGGAAATGGGCGTGACCTTGGTGATTATGGTTCCCGAGGGCAGATGCGGACTGCTTTACTGGCGCTCAAACTGGCGGAGGTGCAGTGGTTGAAGCAGCGCACCGGGCAGAATCCTGTTCTGTTATTGGATGAAATCCTGGCGGAGTTGGATGTCCAGAGGCGGTCTGACCTCTTGAATACCCTCCTGGATGTTGACCAGGCGCTTTTCACCACGACCGATCTCAACTTGTTCGATCCCAGCTTTGTTGAGCAATGTGCGGTCTGGCGGGTCAGTTCCGGGAAGGTGCAGCCAGAGTTGGATTAATTACAACGGTTTTCGGGATGGAATTCCCACCCGGCGGGGATAAGCAGCGGGTGTGGGTTTGATCTTTTTCATGACAACAAGATAACGGGCTTCCTCCACGCGGGGAAGTGTTACCGGAATCAGCGGGCGAATAACACCCCCCAGGATGGTGATGGCTCGATTGGCTTGCTGGCTTTCCGCCGGGGCGGTGGTGCCTTTTTGGGCAATTGCAAATCCACCCACGCGAACCAAGGGCAGGAGGTATTCCGCCAGGATATTCAATTGCGCTACAGCCCGGGCTGTTGCCGCATCGTACATCTCCCGGTGGGTATCCTGTGCGCCTATTTCTTCTGCACGGGCAGTGATCACTTCAACATTCTCCAGCAGCAGGGTATCCACGATATGTCTGCAGAAATCGGCTTTTTTGCCGATGGATTCCACCAGGGTAAGGCGCAAGCCCGGCATGAGAATTTTCAGCGGAATGCCGGGGAAACCGGCTCCCGTGCCGATATCAATCAAGGAAGCCGGTGGCTCCATCTCACGCCAGGCAAATGTACAGGTCAGCGAATCCAGGAAGTGCTTCCTGATAATGTCGGCTGGCTCCCGGATGGCGGTCAGGTTGATCCGCTCATTCCATATAAGCAGTTCCCGGGCATAGACCCGGAATGATTCTTCCTGAACAGGTGAGAGCTCCACCCCCAACAGATTCTTTACAAGGAGCGGCAGGGAGTTCATTTGGGTGGGATCATCCATCATTTGCAGAACCCCATGACAATCTCATACAGGGCTTTGATGCCGGTTGGCAGGATT
>JAGVUS010000437.1 GCA_019136175.1 Chloroflexota bacterium
GGGATCAGGAGCACCCAGCCTTCCCCACTTGCCGGGTTCCGATTTCGCTGCCTCGGTGGTTGGTGGAGTTCAAACATTTGCAGCCGGTGTCATCGGTGACCTGAATACATTTACAAGCGGTGTCACCAACCGGACCAATCCAGTCCCGGTCACCACCTCATCTTCACGCAGCGGTGGCGGTGGCGGTCCCCGGTTTGGCGGAAGCAGCGGTGGCGGACGTTCCTGCGCCTGCGCCTGTGCCTGCGCTGGTTGTGCCTGTGCCTGTGCCGGTGGCGGGCGGTAGGAAACAAATGCCATCCATCAAGAATTGGTTGACCCGGCAATTCTCCCCTGGTTTGAAACCACCTAAAGCAGGCTTGTATCATTATGACCATCAACAAAACGGTTCACGAAGCCGGATCCATTTACGGGTGGAAGCAGACAGGCGCGGGATTTTGTTGGTCAATGCCAGCCATATTTACCACCTGAATCCATCGGCAACTTTAATGGCATATCTCTTCCTGCAGGAATCTACTCTCCAGCAGGTAATCCGTCTGATCACACAGGAATACAAAGTAGGTTCGCCCCAGGCGGCAAATGACTATGCGCAATTTATGGATCGATTTGATGAGCTGATTCACCCCACCGGTGTCTGTCCAATCTGTGACCTCGAGTTGGAAACCCTGCAGCCATTTTCCACATCTCCTTCCGCTCCTTACCGGATGGACCTGGCTATTACATATGCTTGCAATAATAATTGCAGTCATTGTTATAATGCCCGTTCCAGGAATTTTCCTCATCTTTCCCTGGACGAGTGGAAGAAAGTACTGGATACCCTCTGGGAAATTGGTGTGCCGCATGTTGTCTTTACCGGCGGAGAGCCAACTCTGGTGGAATTTCTCCCCGACTTAATCCGCCACGCGGAATCAAATACGAACGGCAGGAAACTGAAAGATGGGAATTTTGTCCAGTCCCTGGTGAATGCTGGATTGGATCATGTCCAGATTACACTCGAATCCCACGATCCGGGAATTCACGACGAGATGGTCTGTGCGTCCGGTGCCTGGCAGGATACTGTTTCAGGTATCCGCAATGTATTATCCACCCGGTTGTACATGATGACCAATTCCACCCTGCTCCAACTGAACTCGCCATACTTGAAGGAAACGCTTGAGTTTCTTGGCGAGTTGGGCGTCCCAACGGTTGGATTAAATTCCCTCATCTATTCCGGTCACGGTGAAAGTGTTGGAACCGGCTTGAATGCAGCTGATCTCCCTCCCCTTCTGGACATGGCGCGTGAAATCACCACACGTTATAACCAGCGGTTGATCTGGTACACCCCAACCCAATATTGCCATTTCGACCCGGTACAGATGGAACTTGGAGTAAAGGGCTGCACAGCTGCCCTGTACAATATGTGCATAGAACCGGACGGCTCTGTCCTTCCATGCCAATCGTATTACACCAGTCTCGGTAACATCCTCATCGACCCATGGGACAACATCTGGAACCACGACCTGGCAAAACATCTACGCGGGAGAAAATACGTTCCTGCAGAATGCCAGGTTTGCGCCTTGCTTGCCGAGTGCGGCGGCGGCTGTCCGCTGGAACTTGAAAAAGGTCATCAGCCCGTTTTACCAATCCTCCCCACCACTTGATCTGTTGAGGTGACAAATGAAATCATGGATCAATCGAATTCGTCAATGGCTCCTTCCCACCCAGCCGCTCCCTCCCGGAGTCTTCCATAACCAGATATTCACACCCAACCAACCGAATCCCCACCGGCTGCATTTACGCATTGAGGCTGACGGCACCGGATTGCTGGTTGTGGATGCCAGTACTGTCCTGCATCTCAACCAGACCGCAGCCGAATATGCTTATCATATGTTGAACAATACTCCCGATGAAAAGGCTGCCCGTGAAATATCCAAGCGGTACCGCGTTGATTTTCAGCAGGCACTCGACGATTACAATATTTTGCGCGCCCAGGTGGAATCCATCGCCCTGACGCCCCCCTACCGCCTGGACTGCGCCCTGACATACAAGGTTTCGGATGGCGCCCGCAAGGAAGTCGCCCCCTCGGAACGTGTCAAGCGTGAACTCCTGACAGAGGAATGGAATTTGATTCTGGATAAAGCCTGGCAAGCCGGAATTCCCCATGTGGTTTTCACCGGTGGAGAACCCACACTTCGACCCGATCTTCCCGAGATCATTGCTCATGCAGAAAAACTGGGGCAGGTGACCGGTCTGATAACCGATGGATCCCGACTTTCAGAAAAGGATTATCTGCACCAATTGCTGAGTGCCGGGCTCGACCACATCATGTTGATCCTGGATATGAACGAGGAGCAATCCTGGGAAGCTTTGCGGGATGTGCTTACTGAGGACATCTTTACAACCGTTCACCTGACCATTACATCCAGTAATATCCATCAGATTCTGGAACAAATGGATCTTCTGAAGCAGATGGGCGTGACATCCATTTCATTAACTACCACTAATCCCCGGCTGAAACCAGAACTTGAATCTGCCCGGGAAAAGGCTACTGCACTGGAATTCCACCTGGTTTGGGACCTGCCAGTTCCTTATTCCGAGTTACACCCGGTGGCGTTGGAACTGGCTGATGACCCACACTTGATCTCTGGCGGTGGCGGTGCCTGGTTATACGTGGAACCAGATGGAGATGTTCTGCCCAGCCAGGGAGTCCTTGAAATATTTGGGAATTTCCTCTCCGATTCATGGCAAACCATCTGGCAGCGGGCGCAATCCCGATGACCCAACGGACAACTCAGGACTGGCACCAGCGTTATTTGCAACAGGCTTCCTGGACACAGGACCTTCGACGGTACCTTTTTGCACAGGTTGGGATGGAAAAAGCTGCCCGGGTCATTGAAATTGGTTGCGGTACAGGTGCCATTCTATCAGACATTCTGGACTCCAATCCCTCCGGGGTATACGGGCTGGATATTTCTGCAG
>JAGVUS010000479.1 GCA_019136175.1 Chloroflexota bacterium
TTGTCACTCCATACGATTACACCATCACAAACCCCTGGGTGGGTGATTACAACTACTCCTATTATGTGACCACCTGCCTCCTAAGCCAGAACACCAAGCTGTATTCCGTACGCATCTGGTTTGAAGGTCCATATTTCACTTACCTGCCTGCCATCCAGCGGTAGGGAACGTGTTCATACACAGCATCAAGCAGGCGCTCTTTGAAAAGAGCGCCTGTGTTTTTTTTACTGATCAGCCCGTTGGAATCAGAAAAAGGAGGGCATTTTGTGTCCGAGGACATTGCTCCTGGCAGGGTTTGCAATAACCCCGGGGGATGAAACCTGCACGCGGGTTATAACAATGGCAGAATTTCTTCTTCCAGGATTTCCTCCGTCACCGGACCCAGCCAGAACCATTGCAGGTTTCCATCCGCATCCACCAGGATGGACGCAGGCAGTCCCCGCAGCCCCAAGTCCATCAGGATATTGCCGGGCGGGTCCGACCAGACCGGGAAGGTGAAGCCGTTTTCCGCCATGTACCGGGCAGCATCCTCCGCATCATCGCTGACGTTCACACCCAGCAGGAGGAAATTCTCAGCCTGGTGCGCCTGGTAAAACGCCTGCAAAACCGGCATTTCTTCCTTGCAGGGACTGCACCAGGTTGCCCAAAAATTGACCAGCACCACCTGCCCGCGCAGCGAACTGAGCTGCACCTCCCGCCCATCCAAATCCTTGACGGTAAAGTCAATCACCTTTGCCGGGGTGGACGTGGGTTCCGCAGTCACTGCTGCCACCTCCACGCAGGCGGATAATCCGCCCGCCAGCAGGAGCAGCGTCGGCATTACAATGAAGAGGATTCGCCGCATCGATCAGTGAATGCCCAGGTAGGTTTTGCGCACCGCATCGTTGGTTGCCAGTTCCGCTGCCGGACCTTCCAGCGTGATGCGCCCGGTCTCCAGGATGTAGGCATAATCGGCAATACTGAGCGCCGCCCGGGCATTTTGTTCAATCAACAAGATGGTTTGCCCGCGGGTCTGGTTCAATTCCTTGAGCCTGCTCAAGACACCCTGCGAAAGCACCGGCGCCAGCCCCAGCGAAGGTTCGTCAATCATCAACAGCTTGGGCTTGGACATCAACGCCCGCCCCAGGGCAAGCATCTGCTGTTCACCGCCCGACAACGTTCCGGCACTCTGTTTTTCGCGTTCCCTCAAACGTGGGAACAACTCGTAGATTTCTTCAATATCCTGCTGGATTTGCACCTTGTCATTGCGGGTATACGCGCCCAGCGCCAGGTTTTCGGTCACCGTCAGGTTGGTGAACACCCGGCGACCTTCCGGCACCAGCGCAATGCCCTTCATGACCACCTGGAAGGACTTCATCCCCAGGATGTTCCCGCCCAAAAATTCAATGCTGCCTTCGGTGGGCTTAACGATGCCCATGATGGTGCGCAGGGTGGTGCTTTTTCCCGCGCCATTGGCACCCAGCAGGGAGATGATTTTGCCTTCCGGCACGTGGAGGGAGATTCCTTGCAGGGCGCGGATACCGCCGTACGATACATGAAGGTTCTTGATATCAAGCATGGTCGCTCGCTCCCAGGTATGCCTCAATCACCCTGTCATTGTTCTGGATTTGCTCCGGGTTGCCTTCGGCAATCCATTCGCCGTGGTCAATCACAATAATGCGGGGGCAGATGCCCATTACCACGCGCATCTGGTGCTCAATCAGGAAAATGGTCAGTTCAAACGTCTTCAGCACGTGCTGGATGAATGTCATCAACTCCTCGGCATCGGAGGGACTCATCCCAGCTGCCGGTTCATCCAGGAGCAGCAGGCGGGGATTGGTTGCCAGTGCCCGGGCAATTTCCAGCTTGCGCTGCTGACCATATGGCAGGGAAGTGGGTTCATCGTAGGCAAAGCGTGCCAGACCCAGGGATTCCAGCAATTCCATGCCGGTCTGGCGCATTTCCTTTTCCTCCCGGTCATAGCCGGGCAGCCGCATCACGGCAGATGCAACATTGGATTGCAGCCGCAGGTGCTTGCCCACGATGACATTTTCCAGCACATTCAACCCCTTGAAGAGGCGGATATTCTGGAAGGTGCGGGCAATTCCCATGCCGGTAATCACATCCGGGCGTTTGCCGGAAATATCGTCGCCGCCCAGGTAGATATGCCCTTCGGATGGAACATAAATCCCGGTGATCAGGTTAAATATGGTGGTCTTGCCGGAGCCATTTGGACCAATCAGCGCACAGAGTTCACCCGCCTGCAATTCGGTGGAAAAATTATTAACAGCCGTAAGACCACCAAACCGCTTGGTTACATTTACCATCTTGAGAAGAGGCGTCATGATTTCACCTCCCCGGACGAACCGGTTTTCTTCCCGGATTTCAACCGGCGGATGAGATTCACCACCCAATCCCAGGAGAATTCCCGGGTGCCCATCAGCCCCTTGCGGTAAAACAGGATGACCACCAGCAGCAGGATGGAGAAGATCACCATGCGCATGCCGGGGATACCCGGAACCGTCAACGAGCCGATGGTAAACTGGGATTCAATCGGGCGCAGCAATTCCAGGAAGATGGTGTAGAGGCTGGCGGCAATCACGCTGCCGGTCAGGCTGCCCATGCCGCCCATGACGGTGATGCCCACAATCTGATAGGTCAGGGTGAAGATGAACACCTTGGGATCAATTGTGCTGATCAGGTTAGCCATCAAGCCGCCTGCCACCCCCACAAAGAAGGCTGAAACTGCAAACGCCATCATCTTGTGCTTGAAGAGATTCACGCCCAGGGCTTCCGCCGCCACTTCGTCATCGCGCACGGCGCGCATTGCCCGCCCATAGGAGCTGTCCACCAGGCGCTTGGTGACAAACAGGCACACCGCCAGCGCACCCCACGACCACAAGAGGTTGGTGTAAGCCGGGATGCCTTTCAACCCCAACGCGCCGTTGGTGATGGGCTGCATATTGACCAGCAGGATGCGGATGATTTCGCTGAATCCCAGGGTGGCAATTGCCAGGTAATCCCCCCGCAGGCGCAGGGCGGGCCAGGCAATTAATGACCCAACCAGCGAGGCAACGATGCCGCCGATAATCAAAGCCGGGAGGAAGGGCAGTTCCACATTCGCCAGGAGCGGGACAATCGGCTTGAGGAAGAAGTTGGAGATTTTCTGACTGGGGGAAAGTGTCAGCAGGGCGGCGACATAGGCTCCCACTGCTGCAAAACCGGCGTGACCGAGCGAAAACTGACCGGTGTAGCCAAAGATCAGGTTAAAAGTAACAGCGAAAATGGAATACACTGCGCACAGGTTCAGAATGCGCAGCAGGTAGGGGTTCATAAATGCCTGCGCCAGGGCAAGCAAGCCTGCAATGACAAGCAGTGCAATCAAGGTCAGGATGGTATTGCGGGAAAGTCTCATGGTTACACCTTCTCCGCCTGGACTTCACCCATGATGCCGGTCGGTCGGAACAGTAGCAGCAGGATCAGGATGGCGTAGGCAAATGCATCCCGATATCCCGACAGCTCCGGAAAGAAGGCGACAATCATGATTTCCACGATTCCCAGCAGGAAACCGCCAATCATGGCACCTCCCACGTTGCCAATGCCGCCCAGGACTGCAGCAATAAAGGCTTTCAGACCAGGCATGACACCCATCAAGGGGTTGATTTGGGGGAACTTGATCGCCCAGAGAATGCCCCCGGCAGCCGCCAGCGCCGAGCCAAGCATGAAGGCGAACATGATGATTTTATCGGTGTTGACGCCCATCAACCCGGTGGCTTCAATATCCTTGGAAAGTGCCCGCATTGCCATCCCCGCCTTGGTGCGATAAATAACCAGGAGAAGAAGACCAAAAAGAACAAGTGCGGTGATAATGATGATGGGGGTGTAACTGACAATTGAGACCCCTCCAAGGTTGAGCATTTGATCCATGAAAGCGGGGCGTTCAAACGCCTTGGGGCGCCCGCCAAAGATCACAATTCCCAGGTTTTCCAGCAAAAAGGAAACCGCCACGGCAGCCGTGAACAGGTTGATGCGGGGAAAATCCCGCAGGGGCTTGTAGGCGGACCGTTCAATAACAATACCCACTCCGGCGGTCACCAGGATTGCCAGGGGGAATGCCAGCCACCAGGGCAGCATAAACATTGCCACGCCATAAAATGCAACGTAAGAGCCAAGCATGACCAGGTCGCCGTGGGCGAAGTTGATCAGGCGCAGGATCCCGTACACCATGGTGTAACCAATGGCGATCAGCGCATACAGGCTGCCCAGCGAGATCCCATTGGAGAGGTTTTGGAGAAATGCCTCAAAATTCATGTGTGCTTCTCCAGGAATACAATCCGTGTCATTTCAAGGTACCGGTTGAAACGTTAACCGGGGCGCCCGGCTAGCCGGGCGCCCCAAAAACAGGACAAAAATTTAGGGTTTCACTGTTGCCAGGAACTTGAAGGTGCCGTCCTTCACAACCAGCACCACTGCATCCTTGACCGCATCACCGGTTTCGTTGATGGTGATGGAGCCGGTCACACCGGGGAAGTCCTTGGTGGCGGCAATGGCGTTCCGAATGTCTTCGGGTTTGAAGGAATTGGCGCGTTCAATCGCGTCCACAACCAGCATATAGGCATCGTAGCCAAGGGCTGCCATGGCGCTGGGGGTTTCGTTGTACTTGGCAATGAAGGCATCCACAAACGGCTTGGAAGCGGGGGTGGTGGCAGCTTCTGCAGAGTAATGGGAGCTGAATACTGCACCTTCCGAAGCCAACCCGGCAATCGAAATCAGTTCGGGAGCTTCCCAGGCATCGGAGCCCATGAACAATCCCGTAAAGCCCATCTCACGCGCCTGCTTCATGAGCAGGGCGGCATCGCCAAAGTAACCAGGGGCATAAATCGCCTCGGCATCCTTGATGGCGGAGAGCTGGGCGGTAAAGTCCTGGTCTCCATCCTGGTAGGCTGCTTCAGCAACAATTCCATCCTCGGATCCGGTGAGTTCCTTCCAGGACTGCCTGAAGAAAGCAGCCAACCCCACCGAGTAATCCTGGGAGATGTTCTGAATAATCGCGACCTTTGTAATGCCGTTTTCAACGGCATACTTTGCCATCACGCGACCCTGGAAGGGATCGATGAAGCAGGCGCGGAAATAATACTTCTTGCCTTCCGTGACAAGCGGATTGGTGGGGGAGCAGCCCATCACCGGGATGCCCGCTTTTTCGGAGACTTCACCACCAGCCATCGAGTTGGAGGAGCCATAGCTCCCAACTACGGCAATTGCCTTTTCCTGTTCAATCAGACGGGTCATGGCTGTGGCAGCTTCCGCCTTGTCACTGCGGTTGTCCACCAGCACCATCCGGATCGGAACTCCCAGGACTTCCTTTTTCTGTTCATATGCAAGGTTGACGCCCTGCATGGTCTGAACACCACCTGCAGCCTGGGCACCGGTCATGGGTTCATAGACACCAATCACAACTTCGGTTGGCTTGGCGGGCTCAGCCGATTTTGGGGTGCATCCAGCAAACAATCCGCTGAGGACAATCAGCGCTACCAACAAGCTGACAAACTTCTTGAGTTGCATTCCAGATCCTCCTGAATTTTTCATGAATTGAAATATGATATGGCGTTTTGAAATATGGTGATTTGTGTGACGGTCCGGCAGCCCTCCTTTCACGATCAGGATCCTACTTTACGAACCGCATCCGCTTTCCCTGCAGTGGATGCCATCACAGTTCCTTCTATTATATAGGAAATACCAGCTTTTCAAATATCCAATCGGGGATACAATGATGGAACATATCTGCAAGGCAAATTGGGAGTATTCTTATTGTACGGAATGGCAAAAGGCGTTTCCAGTATCAATTTTCCCAATTTTGGTTTTAAATATCACCGTGTTAATGTGACATCCCTTCCCCTGTGCGCCGACGAAGGCGTTTGACCAGCCTTGCCCAGCTGGATGTCAGGTGAATAAACACGGAAGACATATTCACTTCCATTTCAGCCACCGCCAGGGCAGACCGCATCCCTCCAGCTCCAGCGGATTGAAACGGCGGCAACCTGAGCGTGGAACGCCCCAGTTCCACCAGGCTGTGGGCGTCCGAGCCAACCGTACCGGGTAGACCGTGCTGGCAGGCAAATTCAGCCGCCCGGCGGTTCATCCCCGCCGAAAGGCAGCGGGAATTGAAGACTTCCAACGCGTCCACCTGCCCGACCAGGAAAAGCAGGTCCTGCAGGCTCCAGCCGGAACGCTGGGGATCAAACGGATGCGATACACTGATGACCGCTCCCTGCGACTTTAATCGTTCCAGGGTCTCTTGGGGAGAAAGCCCGGCGGGCACCTCCTCCGTGACAAAATACGCCAGCAGCTCCCCGTGGGTGGTCTGGATTTCCTCGCCAATCACCACCAGTTCCGGGTCCAGCTGCTGTGCTTCCAGCGCGCCGCGGATGGAATTATGGTCGGTGATGGCAACCCTGTCCAGCCCAATCCGCCGCGCCTGTGCCACCAGGTCCGCCGGTTTTACCAGGCTGTCCACCGAATAGTGTGTATGGCAGTGAAGTTCCACGCGAATCATTCGATTTTTCCTTGCCTCATTATACCTGCCCGGTGGTTTTCCGGCTGAAATCCGGCATGATCCGGTTAATTTGTCAGACAATCCGGTGACCGTCCGTTGGATAATGGTATAATATTCCATGCTCCGCAATAGCGGAAGAAGTCCCCTTTCATCTCATTCAATTCCAAACCAGGAGGCTGTTGTGAAACGCTCGATTTTTGTTATTCTTTCGCTCGTGGTTGTCTTTGGCATGCTGTTGAGCGCCTGCCAGACCACCCCTGCCCCCACTGCCGTGGCAACTGATTACCCCGCCCCGGCTGGCTCCACCGATGGCACCCAGGCAGGCTACCCCGCCGCCATCAAAGTGAC
>JAGVUS010000214.1 GCA_019136175.1 Chloroflexota bacterium
TTGGTCCCAACCAATCCTATCTGAGCGGCTATTACACAACGACTGGTACCTTTTATTTGCCAAGCATCCAGCTGCCCGGTATGCTCCATGGAATGGATTGGAATATTACAACAAAAAAATCCCTGGATGTTTCCGGCATCTATCAACATTTAAATGACAACAGCAACCAGTACACTTCCGTTGCACCGGAATCCACAACAGAATTGGGGCGGTTTGATATTGTTGCTCTCGAAGATACAAAGGCTCCATACCCGTTCTTAAGTGCAGCAATTCTTCCACAATTTGAAAAATCCAAAAAGTTGATTGGAGAAATCAGTGGTTGGGATTTACTTGCCGAACTTGAAAATGCATATGTGCCGATTACATCACCCCTCTCCCCTGGAATTGTACAGGATTGGCACTATACGGGTCGGGCAATTTCCATTCCTACTGCCGCCTTACAAACAGGGGTACTCCTGGCTTGTAAGGAGGAAATCTCCGGTCTTACATACTGGCGGCTATTCCTAAAAACCCATCTCCAGGATGGCTCCCAGGGAAAACCAATCACCCGCTTGCCCTGGGATTTTGACGCACGATATTCCGGGGATATGACGGCTTACGAACAGGGAGGGAAAAACGGAAGCCTGCCTTCCGGGTACTGGATTGACCTGACGGATGTATTATCCACACAGGGATGGGAACGCCTGCCAGCCGATCGGAGTTGGAGAACTTATTATCCTGCCTCCCACTTTAACGAATTTGTGATAACAGATGAACTGACCTGGCAGGAAGCAATGACCCAACTATATCCTCCGGAAGCACTGGTAACACCAACCTTCATTCCCACAGCGATTCCAACCAGCGGATCAACAAATCCATGAGACAATTTGCATTCATATTTATCCTCCTGGTCGTTGTCCTGGCTGGTTGTAATCCGCAACCATTTGACTCTCCCATTCCTGTTGAAACTGTTGTGATTCAGACCCCGGTCAGAACACAGGTTGAACAGAATCCAGCCCTCGACCCCACATCATTCCCTCACACGGGTTCCGATCCCGTGAAATTGGAGTATCCCTCGGCGACCGGAATGCCAAATTTCGCGTGGAGACCCCCGCTAAATGAATCACCCTGGGCATTGTCACCAAACGATCATTTTTATTTTATGCGACCCATCCAGGTGGATCAAGTAAACTGGTTTTTGGCTGATTACCGATATGGATATCAATTTCCTGGCACAACATCCCTCCACACCGGCGTGGATATCGTTGCTCCTCATGGAACTCCAATTTTGGCAGCAGCACCCGGCAAGGTAATTTGGGCAGGCTATGGATACTTGCATGGCGACAATGATCCCAATGATCCTTATGGGCTTGCAGTGGTTGTATTGCATGATTTTGGTCATCACGGGCACGATTTGATCACGGTATATGCACATATGTCCAGCGTGGATGCCGTTGTTGGACAACGCGTAGAAACCGGTACAGAAATTGGATTGGTGGGAGATACGGGCAACACGACCGGTCCACATTTACATTTTGAAGTCCGGATTGCGAATGAAAACAGTTATTTTCATACCTTAAACCCGGAATTATGGCTTGTTCCACCACAAAACATGGGGGTTCTGGTTGGTACACTGACAACTTCTTACGGGGCTTACTTAACTGGAATGCCCATCAAAGTCCAAAATCTGGATACCAGCTTCTGTTATGAGTTATTTACTTATGAAGCCACCATGCACCCGGATGAAGTGTACCGGGAGAACCTGGTGTTAAGCGACCTGCCATCCGGGAGATATTTACTTTCTTTTTCCCATCGCGGGACAGGTTATCAGCAATTATTCGAAATTTATCCCGGCTCTGTCTCATACTTTACATTCACACCATCCACAGGCATTGAATTCAAAAATCCCATAATGTCTGCCTACCAGGTTGCCACGCCTCAACCCTGACTCTCACGGGATCTTAATATTTCCCTTGACAAGATATGGTTGCCAAATGAGAATAGAAGTTTGGCAATCAAGCCATTGATCAATTCGGAGGATCTGTTATGAAACATGGACTAAGATTATTCATCAGTATTGTTCTGATTGGGGGAACCATCCTTTTGTCTGGTTGTGGAAAAACCTCAGCATCCACTCCCACACTGGATGCGAATGCGGTTTACACCCAGGCAGCAATCACCGTTGCTGCAAAATTAACTCAAACAGCAGCTTCTCAACCAACAGCAACTGCCACACCCACACCTGAGCCAACTTCCACTCAAATGGAAGTTACCTCAACCCTTTCCACGCCCCTGGCAACAACCCAGGCTCCACTTCCCACGAATACAGTTAAACCAACCCTGCCAGACCAGGCATTGTGGATATCACAATCTCCCACGGACGGAACAGAATTCACGCCCAACCAGAGCTTTACAATGACCTGGCGGATTAAAAATACCGGGAGCTCTACGTGGACCACTCAATACCAGTTCCGATTTTATGCTGGTTCGGGAGGTCGGATGAATGCTTCTGATATCGTTCTACCCAAGGAAGTCAAACCAGATAATGAAATTGATATCGTGTTGCAAATGAGAGCTCCAGCCTCACCGGGCGATTACAACAGTATTTGGGTGTTGACAAATTCTGAAGGAACCAACTTTTACAGTGTGTCCATCGTGATTAAAGTATCAGGAACTGCTTTTACGCCCACTTCCCCAGCACCAACAGTTGGACCGACCCAAACAACTGAACCAACTGTCACGCCCACCCCTTAGTCTACTCTGTATAAAAACATCCCCATTGGAACGACCAACCAATGGGGATTATTTTTATAATTAGAAGATGAGCAAACATTTATCTTTCCCCCTTGTTTTATTATTCACCATCCTGCTGCTGGCAGGATGTACAACGACACCTGTTTCAATCGTTCATCTTCCAACCGTCACACCAATGCAAGGAAAGACAGCCACCGCATTACAGCCAACGGACTCAAATCCAACTCTCGTGCCAATCAAGACCGATACTCCCGCCCCCAGCAAAATGATTCCAGAGATATCCTATTCATTTCAAGTTAAGTGGGATTTTCCGAACAACACAGTGGATGTCGATCAAATTGCAACCTACAAGAACAACTCGATTGTTTCAATAAATGATCTCTATATGATTGCAGATACCAACACTTGGGACAACTGCCTTGATATTCACACCATCCAGCAAGGCAACGGTACCGAAATTACCAACTGGGAATTGGAGCGAAATTGGCTTTTGATCCCATTAGCCGCACCCCTTGCACCAGGGGAGGAAATAAGGCTGGAATTGATTTACACCATCAAGATTCCCCCCATTCCAGAAGACTCTGCAGCCACCCGCCCGATTCCCTTTGGCTACACGCAAAACCAGGTCAACCTGGTGGATTGGCATCTCTACTTCCCCCCATTCCGGGCTGAATCCGGTTGGATTATGTATCATCCACACTATTATGGGGAACACCAGGTATATGAAACAGCTAATTTTGAGATTCAATTGGAAATGGTTAACCCGCCTGTCAACCTGACCATTGCGGCAAGCTCTGCTCCGGTTGCAACCGCCAATCATCACTTCGCCTATCAGCTATCCGATGCGCGCAATTTCGTCTTTAGTGCAGGAACCAGCTATTCCATCCTGGAAGATCGCGTTGGGGATGTCGTCATTTACAGCTACGCCTTTTCACCATTTTCAAACTCAGCCGCCAAGGAAGCACTTTCAACAACCAAAAAATCTGTAGAACTCTACAACCGATTGTTTGGTCCCTATCCGCACCAAACTCTTTCCATTGTTGAAGCAGATTTTCTGGATGGCATGGAGTATGACGGTTTATACTTTCTGAGCCGGGGTTTTTATAATTTATACGACGGCACAGACCGGACATATCTAACCCTGATTGCGGCTCATGAGACTGCTCACCAATGGTGGTACGCAGAAGTGGGTAATGACCAATTTATGCATCCATGGTTGGATGAATCGCTGGCAACCTATTCCGAATACTTGTTTTACGAACTGGAAGGAAAAAATACAACGGATTGGTGGTGGGCATATCGCGTCAATTTCTATCAACCTTCCGGGAAAATCGACCTCGCCATTGATGATTACCCTGGTTATTTGCCCTATCGGAATGCGGTCTATTTGCGAGGTGCAAAATTCTTTCACGACCTACGAACATCTGTTGGGGATGATGTCTTTTTTGGTTTTCTCCGTGAATTGTATTCAACAGCAAGAGATGACATCCTTTCTCCACAAATCTTCTGGGAGATCTTATCTAATAGGACAGATGTGAACATCTCCGCTATTCAGACGGAATATTTCTCAGCACCATGAAAACCTCCCACTCTGTTCTGGAAGGTTTGGCGCATGATCAAGGATTAATCCTGGTTGGTATAACCACACCCAATCCCCCTTCCGGTTTTGACAATTATCTTCGCTGGCTGGGTCATGGATTTCATGCAGATATGTTCTATCTTGGACGGGAGGACGCGATCCGGAAACGTTCCCAACCCTCCCTGCTATTCCCCGACTGTCGATCGATTCTTTGTATAGGAGCTGCGTATCCCTTTCCCAATCACGATCCCCGTGCATGGAACGCTGGATCGGGAAAAGTTGCTACATATGCCTGGGGACGGGACTATCATGATGTATTTCCAGAAGTATTGAATAATTTCATGTTAAGCCTGATGAATGAGTTGCATGCCTCAATTTCATACAAAATCTTTTCCGATTCCGCCCCCATTCTTGAAAAATCACTGGCACAACAGGCAGGGCTTGGATGGATAGGAAAAAACTCCTGTTTAATCCACCCTGCTCACGGTTCCACATTTCTGCTTGCAGAAATATTCACAGATATTCCACTAAACGCTACCGATCCAATCCAGGATGAGTTCTGCGGTTCTTGCGAAAGATGTATCCATGCCTGTCCCACAAACTGCATCCTCCCTGACCGATCCCTGGATGCCAGAAAGTGTATCTCTTATCTGACGATTGAACATCGCGGTAGAATTCCACGAGAATACCGATCAAAAATCGGGAATTGGGTTTTTGGATGCGATATTTGTCAGCAAGTTTGTCCATGGAATCAGCGGTTTGCAAATCATGAAGGCAGTTCCATTTTTTTACCTTATGACCTTCCTGAAATATCCAATCTTGCGGCTCTTTTCTCAATCTCTCCCAATGAATTTAAAACGCAATTCGCACATAGTCCAATTCTTCGTTCACGCAGAAGCGGCATCCTTCGAAATGCCGCCATTGTCCTCGGCAATCAGAAATCATTCGAGTCAGTTAAAATCCTGGGAAATGTGCTCCTGAATGAATCAGACCCTTTAATTCGAGAACATGCAGCCTGGGCATTAACACAAATTGGCGGGCAATCAGCACTTCGTATGCTGAACGTTGCCCGCCAATCCGAGATTGACCCAGCCGTGTTATCAGAAATTCAATATGGGCTGGACCATTGGGATATGTAATATTTGGATCAAGGCGTCGCGGTTGGTGCCGGTAGTGTTTGTGTTGAAGGTAATGGCGTCAATGTTGGCTGCCGGGTTGGTGTCGGGGTAACGAGATTGATGGCAACTTTCAGAATTTGACCGGCATAAATCGTGTTTGGATCAGTGATCTTATTCCTGGTCATAATGTCATCCACCGTGGAGTTGAACTTGGCTGCAATAATTGCCAGCGTTTCACCTGTTTGCACCGTGTATTCAATGATGGTACCGCGCGGGAGACCAGTAGGTAGCGGAGTTGATGTTGGCAATTCCTGCCCCGGGGCGGGTATTTTAATAACATCCCCCGGTTTAATTGGGCAGGTTCCTGCCGGGAAATTATTCAGCGCCAGAAGCACCAGGATGTCCACTTCATACTTTGCAGCAAGGTCCCAACAGGTATCACCATCCTGCACCGTGTAATCAAAGGGACCACTCGGCGTGAACGTAGGCGTAATGGTTGGTGTTTCTGTAACCGTTGGGGTTGGTGTAAATGTGGCAGTGGG
>JAGVUS010000014.1 GCA_019136175.1 Chloroflexota bacterium
ACCCGTTCGCTGGCTGCCCTGCTGAGCTTGCCGCAGGACGAGGACGGCTTCCTTGCCGAGCCGCGCGTCCGCCTGCGCCCCGGGCGTTACGTGGACCCCGGCATCTATGTACTGGGTTCCGCCCAGCACCCCGCCGACACCACCGAGGCGCTCTTCCAGGCATACCTGACCAGCGCCCGGGCGGTGCGCTTCCTCAACCAGGAGACCATCGTGGTGGATACCCCCGTGGCGGAGATTGATGCCTCGCTCTGCACCGGCTGCGGCAACTGCCCCCAGGTCTGCCCCACCTACGCCATCACCCTCGAGCGGCGGGACGGCATCCTGTCAGTTTCGGAGGTGGACCCGCTGCGCTGCATCGGCTGCGGCAACTGCGTGGTGGTCTGCCCGGTCAAAGCCATCACCCTGCCGGGGTGGGATAACGTGGAAATTCCCGCCCAAATCAGCGCGGCGCTGGCAGCGGATAACTTTCAGCCTGGCGACCCGCGCATCCTGGTGCTGGCATGCGAATGGTCTGCGGCGGGCGCAGCCGAACTGGCGGGCAGCCGCCGGGCGGACCTGCCGGAAAATGCCGTCCTCCTGCGGATGAACTGCTCGGCGCGCTTTGACCCCTACCACATCCTGTGGGCGTTTCTGCAGGGTGCCGATGGTGTGCTGCTGGGCGCCTGTCCGCCGGGTGAATGTCATTACGGCATGGGCAACCTCTATGCCCGGGAGCGGGTGGAGGTGCTGAAGAAGGAACTGGCGGCGCGCGGTGTGGACCCCCGCCGCCTGCGGCTGGAATTTTTCTCGGTGGATGACGGGCTGAAGTTCGCCCGGATTGTGAATGACTTCATGGAGGAGGTGGAACATCAACTGTCGGACCGCGGGCAGATGCCTTCGGGCGTCCGCATGCCCATCCGCAGGTAACCCCTTCCCATCCCTGGTTCTTTCCCTATCATCGGTTCAATTCATCAGGAGGTTGTTATGTCAAAACGTTTGGAAGCAGAAGTCTGGTCGCTGGATAATTGCGCCGGATGCGGGCTGTGTGTTGCCGCCTGTTCCAAGCAGGTGCTGGAATGGGAGCCCGGCACCCTGCACCCGGTGCTGCAAAAACGAACCAAGCTGCTGGGGCTTTCCCGCACCCCGCTGGACAGCTGCTCGTTTTGCACCCAGCTCTGCGTGGAATCCTGCCCCCGGCTGGAGCGCTGGGCGGAGATGGAACCGGTGATGCTGGACCTGGACCCATGGACGCTGCAACCGGTTGCCCGGGTGGTCACCACCGTGGAGCAGATCGTGGAGACGATGGGACCGCAGTACCTGTGGGCGCCGGTCTTTGACGCCCTCAACGAGGCGGTCTTCACCCACCACATGCAGAATGTGGCGGTGGTTGGAACGCCCTGCGCCGCCCAGGCAATCCGCAAGCTGCGCCAGTCCACCAACCCCCGCCTGCGCCCCTACCAGGAATCCATCCGGCTGAGCATTGCCATCTTCTGCACGGGCATCTACAAGCCGGAGATGATTGAGGAGGTGCTGGTCAAGCGCATGAACGTCAGCCGCGACCAGGTGAAACGCCTGGAAATTTCGCCCGACCGGGAGTGGATGCGAGCCGTCCTGTGGGACGGCTCGGTGCGCACCATCCCCCGCCAGCAGGCAGAATCCTACACCCGCTCCGGCTGCGGCAAGTGCGATGACTACCTGGGTGAATCCGCCGACCTTGCCGTGGGCAGCCTGGGCGCGCCGAAGGATGCCTCCACCCTGATCGTCCGCTCGCTTGCCGGGGATATCTTTGCCCGCAACGCCGTGCAGATGGGCTTGCTGGAGACCAGCCCCGATGTGGACATTGCCGCATTGGAGAAAGCCGCCAGCGAAAAGGACCGCCGCGAGCGCGGGCAGGCATTCAAGGACCTGGAAATCCTCATGCTGGACGGGCTGGCGGACCCGCAGAAGCGCGCCGAAGCCATCCAGCAGTTCACGCGGCTCTACCGCACTCCCGCCCGCCCCGGCGCCGTGGGACCGGATGTGCCCCGCGGCTGCACCGGCTGCTGATTCTGTGAAAGAGAGGTGAAAGATGAAAACCATCAGCGCAAAATCGAAGGATTTGAAAACGATCAACGAGGCGATCCGCCAAAACGTGAATGGCACCCCCGTCACCGTCAGCAGCGCATCTCACCTGCACGGGC
Organism: Chloroflexota bacterium; assembly: GCA_019136175.1. Taxonomy (GTDB): domain Bacteria; phylum Chloroflexota; class Anaerolineae; order Anaerolineales; family Anaerolineaceae; genus CALMHE01. Next base: position 2,160 of record JAGVUS010000014.1, read on the forward strand.
TGGCAGCCGGTTTGAAGCACGGCGAGGTGGTGGTGCAGGGCAGAGCGGGGCCGGGGCGTCCATCCGCGTCACCCAGGATGCCGGGAAGTACGTTGCCGACAACATGACCGCCGGGACCGTCATCATTGAAGGCGATGCCGGCATGGGCGCAGCCCAGTACTGCTACGGCGGCACGGTGGTCATCCGCGGCAATGCCGGGGATTTCACCGCCACCATGAACAAGGGCGCTGCCATCATCGTCTGCAGAGACGTGGGCGACGAGGTGGGAACCTACATGCTGAAGGGCGACCTGGTGATTGTGGGCAATGCCGGGCATAACCTTGCCAACTATCTCATCCGCGGCTCGGTCTTTATTGGCGGAACCTGGCAGAGCCTGGGGCACAACACCAGGCTGGTTCCGCCTGCCGATGAGGACATTGCCCGGCTGCGGGCGTATTTTGATGCCCATGGCATCCAGGCGGATCCCACAACATTCAAGAAAATCGTGGCGGCGTCAGAGAAGCCGTTCTACAAATAGGAGGAGGAAACCATGGCAATCGTAGGTTCCTTTTGTGTCAGCGTAAATCGGGAGGTCTGCATCAACTCGCAGATGCCCGGCAAGTGCGCCGCC
>JAGVUS010000030.1 GCA_019136175.1 Chloroflexota bacterium
GCAGGTCAAGGTGGATTCGCGCGGGGATGATGAGGTTGCCGTACTGGCACACGCTTTCAACAGCATGGTCGCCGGGCTGCAGGAAGGCTTTATTTATCGGGATCTGCTTGGACGCACTGTTTCGCCGGAAGTGCGCGAGCAACTCCGCCAGACATTCACCTCCGGCAACCTGCGGTTGGAAGGGCAGGAAGCAATTGCCACCGTGATCATGACAGATATCCGCGGGTTTACCACCCTCTCGGAAACAGCAGAACCCGCCAAAGTATTCCTGTGGTTGAATGAATATTTTGGAAAACTGGTACCAATTGTAGTGGCACATGGTGGCGTGGTGAACAAGTTTGATGGTGATGCCATGCTGTCGTTCTATGGCATCCTGCCGCGCATGATCAGCCCCCGGCGCAGCGCCACGGCAGCATGTCAAACTGCACTGGAAATGCTCCAGGCAATCAATGAGTTAAATGAATTGCGGGAGGCGCGTGGCGAACCGCCGTTGATCACCGGGATTGGGGTTCACACCGGCATTGTGACTGCAGGCGGATTGGGGAGCTCGGATCGCATGCATTACACAATCATCGGGGATACCGTCAATACCACCCAAAGGTTGGAATCCCTGACGCGGCAGCTTTTCAATGAAAGCGCCATTTTGGTCAGCCAGGCTACACTGGATGCATTGGGGGATGCCAAAGACAGCTTCCAGTTCCAGGAACTGGGTTCCTTCACCGTGCGCGGAAAATCGGAGCGGGTGACCGTGTTCCACCTCCCCACTCAAATACCGCCTGATGAAATTGATAAGTAACTGTAATCTATAAATCCGTCCGGGATTTGCTATACTCATACCGTCTGAAATGGTTGCCGGATGCCGTTATCGCGCGGCACAATTTGAGGGGGCATGGGGGGAGCCCTCTTTTTTAACGGAGTTTTTTTGAAACGGATTCGATCCTCCCCCTATGGACGCTTGATGACCAGCCTGGTATTGCTGCTGGCAGCAGGGGGTTTAATTTTGATCCTGTTGAGCATGAGCCTGTGGATCACAACTGGGGGAAGGCTGCTGCGGATCTCTCTGCATTCCCCTTTTGCCGCTGATTACAGTGCCGACCCGCGCATCCTCGTCATGGTGCCCGTCCAAACCGGGCTGGTGGGGGATTTCTTCCAGGATAACCCCACCCAGTTTGCCGGTCTGCCCACGGTTGTTTCCGGTCTGCTTACCCCGGTTCCCACCATCACGCCATTCCTGCCACCGGGACAAACACCAACACCCCTGGTTCTGGTCCCCACATCCACCCCAATACCCGCCACCACCGAACCCTCCCCCCCCACCGCCACCTGGACATTCGAACCCACGTGGACTTTCCAACCAACCCTGACGCCAACCCGCACCCTGACACCCCCGCCAGGCTCCACACCCACCCTGGGACCGACTCAACCACCAACAGCTCTTCCCACACCCACGCATACAACCACTGCAACCGTCCGCCCCACATTTACGTGGACGCCAACCTGGACAGCCACAGTCACACCCACCCCCAAGCCAACGCACACCAACACCAGCACACCCACCCCCACTCCCACGGCAACCTGGGGGTACCCGTAAGCCGGTTTTTCTACACCCCGAAAATCCCCGAGAGAAGAAAGACAAAAATAGCGCCAAGAATGATTCCAATGGCGGTGTAATGTTGATGACCATGCTCGCGGGCGGCAGGGATTAACTCATCCAGGGTGATAAACATCATAACACCCCCGGCAAACGCCAGTGATGCGGGAATGAGCCCGGAGAAAGTTTTTAATAATAATGCAGCTGCCAGCGCACCAATCGGTTCTGCCATGCCGGAGTTATGCAGCAAAATTGCCAGTGCAATGAACAGACCAAATTCCGGGGTATGCATGAAGCCAGCCCCAACCGCAATACCTTCCGGGATATTATGAATGGTGATTCCAACTGCCAGCAAAACACCGGTTTTAAATAAGCGGCGGTCTGTAATCTGGTTTTCCCGCATCCACCTTCCATAGCCATGACCCCGTCCCCGGTGAACTGGTGGAAGCGGCTCCCCTTCCGCAGTCTTTGGGCGGCGAATTTCCTGTTCTCCAAACCGGATGTGCGGAGCAAAGTGGTCCAGCAGGAACATAAATACTGCCCCTGCGCCGAAACCAATCGTTGCCGCCGTCCAGACACCAGCCAGTTCCCAGGCTTCATTAACCAGTTCCAGAAAGGAGAGGGTAATCATCACACCCGACGCGATTCCCATCAAAAAACCAAAGGAGTGTTTCCCCGGCTTTAAAAGAATCGCCACAAGCCCGCCCACACCCGTCCCCAGCCCGGCGACCAGGCTGAGCAAGACAACATTAAGCAGGCTGGGGAGGTTTGGGAACATGATTTTCCTGTATCTTAATGGCGGGTTTTCGGGCTTTTATCAATCTTCTCCGTGCCAATCCAGATGCCAAAGCGTGGCAGAATGACACGGTGCACCAGCAAAACAAGCAGCGTGGCTGCCAGGGCAATCCCAAACACAAGCAGGGAGGTCTTGATGGTGTTCATCAACGTTGGGTCCACCAGCATCACCACTGCCAGGGTCAACATCAACATACCACTGATCAGCTTGAGGATACGCCCGTGTTTCTCTTCCAGGCGGCTGGCTCGCAGCGTAATTACTGCCGAGCCGAAGATGATCAATTCGTCCAGTTGATAAATCACCATGTACAGGAGCAGCAGCAGGACAAAGACTCCCGCTGTCACCCCCTGGGCGCTGACGAGGTTGGACCACAGTACTGGAAAGCCAGCCGTGCAGGAAAACTCCACCAGGGAAACTCCCGCAGCCAGCACCACCGTTGCACCAGCCAATCCCCAGAAGGATTGACCGGCGTCCATCACCCGGCGGATGCCGCGGGCAATCCCGGTTTTCTTTTCATCAGCAATGGTAAAAGACAAGCCTTCCTTGTACCAAAAATAATCCTTGATATTTACCAGGGCAAAGAAGAGCGCCACCAGGGCAATCACCACCTGGATCCAGCCCAGGAAACTGACCACCTTGAGCACGCTGAATAAACCGGCAATGAAGAGGGCATAAATTGCCCCCGTCACAGCAATGAAAATCAACCCGATGATCAACACCTTGCGGCGGGAGCCGGTATGCAGGGT
>JAGVUS010000058.1 GCA_019136175.1 Chloroflexota bacterium
GGGCGCAGCAATGGGAGCAGGCAAAGGCGGAACGCGCACGGCTGGAATTGGAAATGACGGATGCCGCCAGGCAATGGGAGGATGCCCAGAAAGCGCTTGCTTTACGGCAGCAGGAACGTCAAAAAATTGAAGCCGACCTTCGGGAGGCTCGCAGGCAGGTGGTTCAATCAGAGACCCGCCTGGTGCAACTGAAAGCGCACCAGGCAGAACTGCAAAACCGGCAACAGGGAATTTTGCGCAGTCGTACGGCAATGGAACAGGAACAAGCCAACGCTGAAGATCACTTAAAAGTGGCGGAAGCCCAACTTCAACAGGCGATGGTTACCCAACACGAGGCTCAAAAAGCATATCAGGATGCAGAACAGGGAATTTCTGCTGGTCAAACCCAGCTGCGTGAGCTGGAAATCCGCCGAAAGGAACAACAGGATCTCCTGTCCAGGTTGGATGCGCAACGGTCCCGGCTGATTGCCCAACTGGAAGTATTGGAACATTCCGAGAAATCCCTGAGCGGCGTCAGCCAGGGAACGCGTACCGTGTTGGAAGCTGCCCGGTCAGGCAGGTTGAAGGGTGCATACCGGGTGGTCAACCAGGTCATTGATGTTCCCGTGGAGTTGGAACTGGCAATTGCTGCTGCACTGGGAGACAGCCTGGATGGGATCTGGCTGGGTGGGCAGGAGGATCCGGACTCGGTATTGGTACTCCTGGAAGAAAGCAGCAAAGGCAGAGCAGTGATTTATCCCCAGGAGTGGGCGCGTCACTCAACGCTGGATTTACAGCAGGATGATGATTGCCTGGGTGTGGCATCCCAACTCATCCGGGTTGAACCGGAACATCAGCCACTGGTCAACTGGCTGTTGGGGCAGGTGGTTGTTGTCAAGCACCGTGGGGCGGCAAGGCGGGTTCTCGCCAGGCTGCCGGTGTCTGCAAAGGTAGTGACGCTCAAAGGAGAAGTGTTTTTAGGGGATGGATCTGTGATTGCCGGGCAGGAAAACCGGGCTGCGGTTGCCGGGAAGATGCGGCAAAAACGCGAATTGCAGGAAACCCTGGCACAGGTGGAGATGGAATGGAAGGAACAGCAGGCACTCCTGGCGGAGGTGGAAAGCCAATGGAATCAACTTCGTTCCACCCAGGGTGAGCTCCAAAAAAATCTCCAATCAGCTCGAACCATCCAGGAACAGGCATCCCATAAGGTACAGCAGGCAAATCTGTCGCTCTCCCAGGTAAAACAAAAGGCGGAGTGGCAAATACAGCAAGGAAAAGTCCTGGCAGATCAACTTGCCCGAACAGACACAGAAATCCGTCAGAATCAGGCGGATTTGGATCGAATTGAGGTGGAGATTAAGTCCCACCGGCAACGCGTCCAGGAGTATTTGCATCAACTGGATGCGCTTCCAATGGATGAATTGCAATCCCAAGGAATTCATTGGAAGACCACCCTGGCAGTATCCGAGAGGGCAGTTGCCACGGCTGTGAACCGGGAGGATGAATATCGCAAGGCAGTTGAAGCAGGTCGCCAGCGCCAGGCGGATATCCAGAACCGGCAGATTCAACTGGGGGAAGCACTTCAGATGCTGATCAGCGAGCAAAAATCACTGCGACTCCAGGAAGAAGATCTCAATCGAAAAATTCAACAAAGCCAGGAACAGATCCAACCGGCTGAAGAGGAAATGAAAGCGCTGGAAGTAAAATTTAACCAGGCTCAACAGGATCAAATCGCTGCCCAGCAGGCAACTGCAGTTGCTGACCGGCATGCAACCCAGGCGCAATTGGAATATGCCCGCCTGAGGGAGAATTTTGACTCTCTGCGCCGCCGGATTGAAGAAGATTTTGGGTTGGTGGATTTTGAATACACAACCAGTGTTTCCGGGCAGACGCCCCTGCCGCTGGAAGGAATGGTATCCGAATTACCCAAGGTTAAGGATTTATCCCCGGACGTGGAGGAAAATATCAACCGGTACCGGGCGCAGCTGCGGCGGTTGGGCGCCATCAATCCGGAGGCATTAAGTGAATACCGGGCGGTAAAGGAACGCAAGGAATTCCTGACCCAGCAGGTTGCCGATCTGCGAAAAGCCGATGCGGATTTACGCCAGGTGATTGCTGAACTGGATGCCTTGATGAAGCAGGAATTCCGGAAGACGTTTGATGCAGTTGCGGTTGAATTTAAGGAAATGTTCACACGCCTCTTTGGGGGTGGCTCTGCCAAATTATTGATGACGGATGAGGATCATCCCACTGAAACAGGAATTGATATTGAGGCACGGCTGCCTGGGCGGAGGGAACAGGGACTTTCCCTGCTTTCCGGTGGAGAACGCAGCCTGACGGCAGTCGCATTGATCTTCTCCTTGCTCAAAGTATCCCCTACGCCATTTTGTGTGCTCGATGAGGTGGATGCCATGCTGGACGAAGCAAATGTTGGGCGTTTCTGCGACCTGCTGCGGGAGCTGAGTCACGAAACCCAGTTTGTGGTGATTACCCACAACCGGAACACTGTTCAGACAGCGGATGTCATTTACGGTGTCACCATGGGCAGGGATTCCGCCAGCCAGGTGATCAGCTTGAGGCTGGACGAGGTCAGCGAGGAAATGGTGCGATAAACAAACGATCCCCACAGTGAAATCTGTGGGGATCGTTTATATGAAAGATGAAGAGCGACTAGTACAGTCCAGCTGGCAGGGTGGGGTCAATTGGAACCACAGATTTCCAGACATCATCGTATTTTTCGATGGTATGATCTGCTTTTTTCTGGGTTAACCAATCGGTAAATGCGTCCTCTTTCACCTGTTCAAACTCGGACTGGGAGAGCGGGCGGGCTTCATGACCCAACACCTGGATCAGGTGGAAACCAAAGGTGGTCTGGATGGGCTGGCTGATTTCACCCACCGGGGTATTGTAGGCGGCGACTTCAAATTCCGTCACCATTTCCCCGGGACCAAACCAGTTGAGATCGCCACAGGTCTGGTTGTTGGAGGTATCCGTTGAGATTTGAGAAGCCAGTTCGCACCAATCTGTGCCATTTTTCAGTTGTTCCAGGGCAGCCAGTGCCTCTTCCTCGGTTGCCACCAGGATGTGACGTGCCCAGACCTGGTCCTGTTCCGGTTTCAGATCTTTGGTAATTTCAGCAAGCAAGCGGTCCCGATACAGCTGGGCTTTCATCAAGTTGCGAAGATCGGAGCGGGTAAAGTTGTATTCATCCACTCCCTCCAGGTAGGATTTCATCTGGCTTGTGAACCCATCATACGTGTATGGGGTGCTGGTGGGCAGGGCAGTTGCCGTTGGTGCAGCGGTTGCCGTCAGGTCTGGCGTGCTGGTGGGACCTGTGGTTGCTGTGGGCGGCACCTGTGTGGCGGTGGGGGCGGCAGTTGCTGTTGCGGATGATTCCGTGCCCGCTGTTGTGGCAGTTGGTTTGGGTGTGGATGTGGGGGCGGTGAGGGTCAACTGGATGGGGTTGAGTGTGGAGGTCACAAATGGGGTGACTGTCACGGTTGGGGTGGGGGTTCCATTTTTGTAATATTGGAAAAATTCTTCAACCCGCTGGTCAATCTCCTCATCAGAAACCACAATCCCAAGAGCATTGGCTTCCTTTTCAACGATGATTGTATCCACCATCTCGTCCAGGACAGTAGACGCCAGGCTTTCACCGTTTGCCAGAGCAGTTTCAATCTGGGTCAGATAGCTTTCATAGAAAGATGTATCCAACCCGTATGCCTGCGCAAACTGGACAATTTGTATGGCGTTCTGAACATAGTTGAACCTGGTGAAACGCACCTGGGTCTCAAAATCAGCAACAGTAATGGATTTTCCATCCACCCTGGCTACTGCCCGATTTTGCTTTAAGACATACTCGTTGATGATTCCAAAAGCGATCAACCCAATAACCAGTACAGCGATGGAAATGATCCCGATGGTCAGCCAGCGCCGCCGCATGTTCTCACGATCAATGCGCGTCTGCTGCTTTTTACTTACATATTTCGGCGTGGGATTTTTTTCGGTCATGGAAAATTTTCTCCAGGAACCATGGATTCAGGGGCATGGGCAGATTGCCAAATGCCCCTGAATGATGATCCAATCTATTAGGTCTGGTTAATCGGCTGATTTTTCCCCAACATAGGGGAGCAAGGCGATATGGCGGGCGCGCTTGACAGCACCTGCCACTTCTCTCTGGTGGCGGGCGCATGTGCCAGTCTGGCGGCGGGGGCGAATTTTCCCCTCTTCCGTAACGAAACGGCGCAGCATATCAATTTGCTTGTAATCAATTTTCAAATCTTTATCCGCACAGAACTGGCAGATCTTTGGGCGGGAAACGTACCGGCGACCACCCTGGAACTGTTCGTTCTCGTTTGCTGAATAATCTGACATGTGTCTTACTCCTTAAAGTATTAATAACTGCAACCGGTTTGTCCGATAATGGGATGGGTTCCAATTATGGGACGCAGCCAGTTTTATTCAACAACCGTGATCATGTGACGCATCACGGGTTCCAGGAAGCGCAGATTGCGTTCCAGCTCATTGGTTGCGCTGGAGGGCATTTCGGCAACAACCAGGTAGTACTGACCTTCACGTTGTTTCCGGATCAGGTATGCCATCCGGCGTTTGCCCCAGTTGTCCACTTTGACAACTGAACCGCCTAATTCAGCGATCCACGCCTTCACGCGATCCAATACACCAGTTACGGCTGCTTCTTCCAGTTCGGGCTGGAGAATTAAAACCACCTCATATTGACGCATAGCTTGATAACCTCCTTTCCTCGGGATTGCCCTCAGACGACATCGTTGATGTAGCCAAGAGCGGAAAGGCAACAGGTAATTCCCCGTTGACTGTTCTGAGGGAGGATTCTACCACAAAACCCGCAAACCCGCAAAAAACAGGAGCGGCTTTTGTTACCCCAATAGCTGGTGGACCGGTGCCCGGCGATAATATTCGCGGTAGGCATTGGTTTCAGCCAACAATAACCGGACCTGCCTTTCAAGGTCTGCTATTAACCTGGTACTTGGAACACCGCCGGGGAAAATCTCAATTTCACCAAAGTTCAATAGATTAAAACGGATATATCCACTTGCTTCCAGCCACTGTAATCCTCTCAGAATGGAAATTTCCCGTTGTGCTGTTGCTGCAGCCAGAGCAAGGAGAGATGTTTTTCCTTTTTTTTGACGCAAGGTGAACTGGACCAGTCCTGATAGGGTTTGTAAAAAGAGTTCGGGGTGGTCCAACGCCACCTGGCTGTACAGAAGGATGACCCGCAAGGGATGAACAGATGCAACCACACTGGCAAGCTCTTCCGGTCCGGCGGGAGGAGTGAGAATGACAAGCGTTGATGATGGTCCAATTTCCATTCGGTTGGTTCCGATTTTTGGGGAACCGCCAGTTCCTTCCTGCCAAATGGCAGATTGATCAATCGCCGGGTCGCCTTTGAGCCAGGCAAAAGCATCAAGCTGGCGGTAATCTTCCACCTCCAGAGTGGATGGCGGCATGACAATGACGGTGTCTGTTTCGATGGTTCGGGCGGCAACCCATTCGATCTGCAATTCCGGTTCTCCGCGATATGAGGAAGTCCGAATGGTATATGCAAGATCAAATTGCCCTTCAGGCATGGGTATGCCGCCTCCCTGCCAGTAGATGACCCGGTGTGCAAGCCTGTTTTCATCCTCCACAACAGTCAGAAGATGTTCCCCCGTCTTGCCAAGCCGGGTAGAGCTGGCAAGTGACAAATTTTTTGAATAGAGGACGGGAGCTGGATTCCCGGGTCCAAATGGAGCAAGCCGTTTGAAAGATTCCGCCAGTGGCAGGGCAAGGTCAGCCCAAGGGATTTGGGCATCCAGGTTTAATTCCAACGTGAGATTTTGC
>JAGVUS010000284.1 GCA_019136175.1 Chloroflexota bacterium
AAAACCGCCCGGAGCTACGGCGGAAAGGATCCGGAGAACACGGTCTATTCCATCAAGCGCTTCATGGGGCGCGATTTCCGGGAGGACGTCATTCAGCAGGATATCCGCCGGGTGCCATACAAAGTGGTGGAAGCGGAAAACGGCGAGGTGGAAGTCATCCTGCGCGGCAAGCGCTATTCCCCGCCCCAGGTTTCGTCCTTCATCCTGGCTTCCATGAAACGGGATGCGGAAGCCGTCACTGACCAGGAAGTCAGCCATGCAGTGATTACCGTGCCGGCTTATTTTGGCAACCGTCAGAAGGAAGCCACGCGTGAAGCAGGCAAGCTGGCAGGCTTGAACGTGCTGCGGATTATTCCCGAACCAACCGCCGCAGCGCTGGCATACGGTTACGATTCCGGCATGGAGGAACCCAAAACCGTCCTGGTGTATGACCTGGGCGGCGGCACCTTTGATGTAACCGTGATGTTTATTGCTGCCGGGGTCTTTGATGACCTGGGCAAGACCGGTGACATGCACCTGGGCGGAGACGATTTTGACAACCTGATCATGGATTGGGTCATCGAACAGGTGCGGATGGAGCAACGGGTTGACCTGCGCTCCGTCTCAAACGTGAATGAGGTCATGTATACCCTCAAGAAACACGCCGAGGAGGCAAAAATCAAACTTGCCAGGACCCAGCGCGCCAGCATTATCATCCCGGGGCTGGTGAAAACCGCCGGGCGGACGGTGGACGTGGAATGCGAACTCTCGCGCGCCCAACTCGACAGCATGATCCGCCCGCTGGTGGACCGCAGCATTTCACTGGTGCATGAAGCCATTCAGAAAGCCAGCATCACAGCTGATGAGGTGCAGGCAATCCTGCTGGTGGGCGGCTCCACCAAGGTTCCGCTGGTGCAGGATTCGCTGCGCAAGGTATTTGGGGAAAAGGTCATCCAGGGGAATGTCAATCCCATGCACTGCGTGGCGCAGGGGGCAGCCATCCAGACCGTTCTGCCCCCCGAAGAACCATCAACCACCCCTGGTCCACAGGAACGGGAACGCATCCACGGCGACCAGGGCACCCCCCCCACTCCGCCGCCATCCAAGCCAAAAATCGAATGCCCGGAATGCGGCGAGTTAAACGACAGCGAGCGGGTGACCTGCCTGCGCTGCAATGCCCAGCTCCACCCCGACATCAAGCTCCTCAACAAACTCAGCCCGCCCATCGGCTTGCAGGTGGAAGGCGACCGCATGGAGATCATCCTGGATGAATCCACCTATTACCCGATGAAGGAAGCTGTCACCCGCATCTTCCGCACCATCCGCCCCGGGCAGGAACGCATGCGCCTGCCCATCTACCAGGGGTTTGATGCCACTGCCAGCAAAAATCAACTCCTTGGGGAAGCGGTTGGCGAACTGCCTGCCGGTTTACCCGAGAACACCGAAGTTGCCGTATCCCTCTCGATTGATGCAGACGGCATCCTGACTGTAGCTGCCAGCCTGCCCAGCCAACCGGGCAACCTGCTGGAAGCCCACATGGCATGGGGTCATCACAAAGGTGGCGGAGATGGTGGAGGCGGCGGTGGCGGCGGTCTCTTCAACGACTGGCGCGATGATGCCAACGAATACCTCACCCGAGCCGGTTTGATCCTGGAGGAAACCAAGGGATTCCTGCCAGACAATCTGACGGAACCGCTGCGCGAAGTGGGCGGGCAGCTCCTCCAGGCGATGGAAGTCAACGACCAGGTAAATGGTCCCAGCCTTGTGGAAAAATTCAAGCCAATGGTCAACAGGTTCCTGATCAGCAAGCCGGAAATTACGGCAGCCCTTGGAACGCAGCTTGCCGATCAACTCACCTTTGCATTGGAAAAAGCCGACCGATACAAGCGGGCGCATGATCCCAACAACCTGGTACAGACGATCCGCCAGGAAATTGGTCCATTGATTGAACAGGCACTCAAGACACTCAGCGAGCAGGAAGTGCTGGGGAATATCAACATGGGAGAATTACTGCGCGGCTCCTCCACCGCCGGGTTTGGCAGGTAAACCCCAATGCCCGCCAGCATTGGCATTGACATTGGTTCCACCTGCCTGCGGCTGGCAGCCATGCGGGACGGAAAACCGCAGCCACTGGGGACACCCATTCCCCTCTGGCAGGCTGCCGGGTTGCAGCATGATCCCGGTCCTGAACAGGGGTTGAAACCGCGCCTGCTGGGTGATCAGCCGGTGACCCTGGCAGGCAGAACCCTGCCGCCGGAGGAACTGGCACTGCGCCTGCTGGCACACGCCAGGCAGGCGGCAGCCGGTTTCCTGCACGAATCCGTGGAAGGATGCGCCATGACGGTGGACAGCCAGACCAGCAGCCTGGTGCGCAACCGTCTGCGGGAAGCAAGCCGGACGGCTGGTTTTTCAACGGCACGGCTGGTGAACGAAACTTCAGCCATTGCGCTCAGCCAGTCCAACCCGGCGGAAACAGCCACCATCCTGGTCTATTCGCTGGGTGCAGACAGCCTGGAGGTGCTGGTGGCGGAACGGGCTCCCGGCGCCCTGACGGCACTGGCAAACGGGGCTTGCAACTCGCTTTCCGGGCAGCAATTCACCAACCAGCTGGCGCGTCACATTCATGAACAGGCACGCTTCCAGGTGGAAGGCAGCCTGCTTTCCCAGCCGAGAGCGCTGGCAGCCATCACCGCCGAAGCCGAACGCATCAAACTGCTGCTCTCCCGGGATACGGAAGCAGAGATTCACCTGACTGAACTGGCAGGACAGGCTGTGGACTTTCAGCTGTTAATGACCCGCCAGGCATTTGAAGAACTGGCGGAACGATATTTTCAGGAAGGACTGGACCTGTGCAACCAGCTCCTGGCGGATTTGCGCCTTTCCCCATCCGACCTGGGAGAAGTCTGGCTGGCAGGCGGCTCCACATCCATCCCCTTTGTCCAACGCCGCATGGCAGAATGGTACGGGCGACAGCCCCGGCTGGCTGGCGAATATGCTGCCGCACTGGGTGCCGCCATCCAGGCACAATCCACAACCGCCCCAATGCCCACCCCGGCAGCAGAGGAACGCCCGGCAGGGTTGCCCGATTTCTCCTCCACACCAGTCCCGGTGGATGCCAGCCCCCTGGTGGAACGCTGGGTGGAAGCACACCGGCTGGAACAGGAACACGATTACAGCGGTGCACTTGCCCAGTTGGGGAAGATCAACCAGGTTCTGGAATCGCGCAAGGCACACATCCGCTACCTGCAGGCACAGGCATATGAAGCCGAAGGTGACCTGCGCCAGGCGATGGTCTTTTACAGGCTGGCAAACCGCCTGGACCGCGCCAACAGCGAGTATGCGGCTGCCATCACCCGGCTGGAGAAACTGGAAGCCCGCCATCTCTTCGCCGAAGGATACCGCATGGAACAGGCAGGGGACCTGGCAAAAAGCATGGAGATTTATCAACATGCCCGCCAGCTGGACCCTGACCAGCCGGACTATATCCGCGCCTGCGCAAGAGTGCTGTCAGCCGCAGGTGAGCGGTTGATTGAACGGGCGCGTCAATTTTCCGGCAGCAAGGCAACCGTATATTTCCGGGATGCTCTCAAATATTACCGGGAAGCGTTGAACTATGCCCCCGGCGACGCGATGATCAAGCACCGCATCCGCCAGCTGGAGGATTTCCTGAAGAAAAGGCATTAACCCATGTCTGAAACCCCCGCCCAATCCAGCCATCCCACCTTTCCCTGCCCGGTATGCGAACAACCCGTGCCGGTGGGAGCAGCAGTCTGCCCCAACCCCAACTGCAAGGTAAATCTATCTGCACTGGCAACCCTGGATGCCCTGCCCGCCAGCCTGTACCGCGCTGCACTGGCGCAAATCCAGGCGCATCGGGATACGGAAGCCCTCCAGACGCTGGACTCGGCGCTGGCGTATGCCCCCAACCTGGCGGAGGGCTGGGCAGTGCGCGGCGAACTGCTTGTGCGGCTGGGGCGGAAAGCGGAGGCGGGAGAGTCATTCCAGCGCGCCCTGCAAATCCAGCCCGACCTGGCAGGCGCAGCTGCATCGCTGGCAGCGCTGCAAGGCGGGGAAGCCGCCCACCGCCGCCGGGTAACCAGCCTGCGCATTGGATTGATGGTGCTGGTGGCGGCAATTGCATTAACAGCCGGGCTGCTGATGCGTCCCAAACCGGCAGTGCAAACCACCGGCGTTCCACTTCCTCCCGAACGCCCCATCGCAACCGCATACGCTGCCCAACCTGCCCTGGCAGGCATCCGGGCGGAGGAAACCAGTGGGGGAATCGTCCTGTCCGGCACCGTGGCGGACGAGACCACCCGCCAATGGGCAATCTCGTTGGCGGGAGCACTTTACGGCGGAAAAATTGACGCCAGCAGCCTGACGATAGCTCCCACCGCCACCCCCATCCTGCCCAGCCCCACAGCCCCCCCTCCTGACCTGGCTGGTGCGGTGATTGCAGTCCTCCAGCAATTACCGGGCTGGGAGTCTGCACAATTGACTGTGACCCAGGAGATGGGCGGAATTCGATTGGGCGGGACCGCCCCTTCGGCAAGATTCATCCAGGAAGCCGTCCTGGCGGCAGGTGGTGTGACAGGTGTTGGCTGGGTGGATGCCCAGTCGGTAAGCATTGATACCGGTGCCCTGCAGGCACTGGTGACCGCTGCCCTGCAGGCTGACCCCCATACAATGGAAATGAACATCACCGTGGAACAGATGGAATCCGGGGTGCGGCTGTTTGGAAAGGTACCGCGACCCGAATACGTGGAAGCAGCCGGGGCAATCAGCCGCACGGTTCCAGGCGTGGAATGGGTGGATGTAAGCGGTTTGGAAGTTGTCTGGCAGGGCAGGGAACATGTGGTCAGCCCCACCGATACGTTGATCAGCATCTCGCAAAAATATTACGGAGTTTGGTGGATGTGGACGGTCATCTATGATGCCAACCGCGACCAGATCCGCGACCCGCGCCTGATCCAGGATGGCATCATCCTGATCATCCCGGATGCCAGCAACAACATGGACCAGCCACCCAACTAGATGTGGCTGTCACACCCCCCGACATGGAAAGCTTATCCGGTTTGACGGATTGGGCTTAAATTCAGTATAATTTTCAAATGCAATTCACGCTTGAACTTGGTCTCATTCTCGCCGCGGTGTTGCTGGTGCTCAGCGTTACCGCCAGCAAAATTTCAGACCGGTTTGGCATTCCGGCACTGCTGGTCTTCCTGGTTGTGGGCATGCTGGCAGGGTCCGATGGACCCGGGGGAATCTATTTTGATGATGCCAGCCTGGCACAATCCATCGGGGTGATTGCCCTGGTGGTCATCCTCTTTTCCGGCGGGCTGGATACCGAATGGAAATCTGTCCGCCCCGTGTTGAAGGAAGGACTTACCCTTGCCACACTGGGAACACTGATCACAGCCCTGGTGGTGGGAGCGTTTGCCCACCTGATTTTCCACCTCTCCTGGGTGGAAGGGATGCTGCTGGGGGCAATCGTTTCATCAACAGACGCCGCCGCAGTATTCGCTGTCCTGCGTTCCCGCGGTGTGCGGCTGCGCGGCACACTCAAACCCCTGCTGGAACTGGAATCCGGCAGCAATGACCCGATGGCGGTCTTTCTCACCGTCGGGCTGATCCAGCTGGCGCTCAACCCGGGAAAATCCGCCTGGCAGCTGGTGCCGTTGTTCTTCCAGCAGATGATCCTGGGAGCCGTGATGGGATATGCGGTGGGAATCCTGTCGCTCTACCTCATCAACCGGCTCAAGCTGGGCTACGATGGTCTATACCCGGTGCTGACCATTGGCATGATCTTCATATCCTACGGCGCAACAGCTCTCCTTGGCGGGAGCGGCTTCCTGGCAGTCTACGTCACCGGGTTGGTGCTGGGCAGGGCGGATTTTCTGCACAAGCGCAGCCTGATCCGGTTTTATGACGGCACAGCATGGTTGATGCAGATCATCATGTTCCTCACCCTGGGGCTGCTGGTGTTCCCGTCCCGGCTGGTGCCGGTGATTCTGCCCGGACTGGGGCTGGCACTGGCGCTGATGTTGGTTGCCCGCCCGATCAGTGTTCTGCTTGGACTATTGTTCTCCCGGTACCGCTGGCGGGAACGGGCATTTATTTCGTGGGTGGGGCTGCGCGGGGCAGTACCCATCATCCTGGCACTGTACCCAAAGATGGCAGAACTGCCACACGCGGATTTAATATTCAACGTGGTGTTCTTCGTAGTGCTGACCTCGGTGCTGGTGCAGGGTACACTCATTCCCCCGGTGGCGCGCCTGTTGAAGGTGGATGCACCGGAGGAATCCAAAGTAACCCATCCACTGGAAATGGTTCCGGTGGACGGCTGGCAGGGCAAGCTGCGGGAAATCCGCCTGCCATCCAATTGCTGGGCATCCGGCAAGGCGATTTATGAGCTGGGTCTGCCCATGGAATACCTGATTGTACTAATCGAACGCGGCGGAAAGTGGATCATTCCCAACGGCAGCGTGATCCTGCAGGCTGGCGACACACTACTGGGATTGTCCAGTGCCGAGGTGCAGGAACAGGTGGAGCAATTCTTCTGCACTGCACCTGCGTCCCTACCAGAGAGATAACTGAGCCACCGGAGAGTCCGGTTGCCAGCGCGGCACATGGGTTTGGATTCCCCGGCGGGTGCAGTGAGCATAAAACGCCTGCGCCAGGGAATCGGCATTTTGTGCCGGGCAGAAATAGCGGTTTCCATAGGTGCGCTCGTAACGCACCCGCAGCCCAGGAAAGTGACGGTCCAGGCTGTCATAATAATATACCCGCTGACGGTCACGCAGGGACATGCCAAACCACGGCAGGATAAATGTACCGCCATGGTCCGCAGTGGCATCCACCACCTGCAGGATATTCTCCACCGTATCCTCCAAGAACGGCAGGACGGGCATCAGCCCTGTGCCCACCTTCACACCGCAGCGCGCCAGTTCCGCCATTGCCCGCAGGCGGGCAGAAGGACGCGGCGCACCCGGTTCAAGCACTGACGCCAGGTCATCATCCGTGGTCGTGATGGTAAAACAGACCGAGGCATGCACCCGGTTGATTTTTGCCAGCATTTCTGCATCCTTGAGAATCCTGTCGCTCTTGGTATTGAGGTGAACAGGAAACCCGCGCCGGGAAATCACCTCCAGTGCCTTTCCGGTCAGCCCGTATTTCATTTCTGCAGGAGTGTACGGATCACTCATGGAACCAAATCCAATGGTGCCAATCACCTTCTTACGCTGAAGTTCCCGCTCCAAAAGGTCGATGGCATTGACCTTGACCAGCACATCCTTGAAATTTTCAATCCCATAACATTCCGAGCGGGAATCACAATAAATGCACTGGTGTTCGCAGCCGCGGTAGAGGTTCATGTTGTACTTCATGCCATACACGGG
>JAGVUS010000109.1 GCA_019136175.1 Chloroflexota bacterium
GCGGATCCTGGCACAGGTGCCCGACTTGCGGGTTTTGAATGACGCCCTGACGGAAGAAATCTGGGCGAATTTGACGGAACAGGCTATCCAGAAAAAGAGAGACGAAGAGGCTGAGCGTAGGCGGATCAAAGAGGAAGCAGAAAAGCGCAAGAATTCTGCCCGCAGGTTGAGAGCAGTGAATTGGTTTCTTATCGTCATGTTGTTCCTGGTATTGTTGGGCGGGCTGGCTGGCTGGGGAAAAGCCCTTGATTATATCTTAACGCCAGGTCCCGATGCCATCAATGCGGCGGAAGCCACCGCAAATTATTGGGAAAATCTCACTGCAACAGCACAGTTCCCAACTTTGAGGGCACAAGTGTATCAGGAATTGACCACCAGTTACATTCCTCCGACACCTGAGACGCCTCCCGCAGCCACCCCTACACCGATCCCCCAGGAATCCACCTTCAAAGTTCATGGGGAAGATTTGTCAATTGTTGCCCCCCTTCCTGCTGTGGATCTTTATCGGATCCCGTCATTATCCGCCCATGTGGAACCTCCCACCTCGGACGCTGGGGTTTGGCAGATGAAAGCTGTTGAGGCGACAAATATCTTCTATACCACCGTCGGAAATGCCAGCGTATCCTGGAAAATGGACCAGAAGTTACCGGAAGGCGTGTATGCCATTTTTGTGCTGGATAGTAAAGAAGTCTCATTGGGGACACAATTGTTTAATGTGTTCTCGGATGGCAATCCCATCCCTCCCATTTTTGGCGACCAGGTGGTTCGCTATCAAAAAGCTGGCGATCAACCGGGAGATCAATGGCAATTGATTGGATATTACCAGTTGTCTTCCCCCCAGGCAATTGAAATCACAACCCTGGTAAACCAGCTGGGAGAGGGGGAATATTTTAACCTGAGCGATATCCTGGTATTACATGTCTCGGAAGATCAAACGAGTATGATCAACCTGCTGCAGGGCAGCCGGCGGATTCTTGCCTGCGTGGATGATGCGAATGCTACATATGGGGTGATTTCAGACAACAAGCCAGTAAAAGACCTGAATGAAAAAAAAGAGTGGGTGATTATGGCGGATATCCCGGCGTGGGGAGGGTCTCTGCGGACACGGACGCCACAAACTTCCATAATATCATTTGTGGATTGGGAGTTTCCCGGCTTGTATCCGGCGGGCACATATGAAGTCCGCGTTTGGATTCCAGCACAATATGCCAAAGCTGGGGTACAATATGTCCTGTTGGCAGATGGCGAACCGTTGGGAGATCCCCGTCCATTGGATCAATCGGCATACTTTGGCGAGTGGGTTTCCCTGAGTACATGGCAGATGGATAACGAGAGGAAACTTGGATTACGGATGGTTCTGCCTGCGAATTCAACCATGGGAGTTGCCATTGATGCCGTTGCACTATTGGCAACTGAACAATAAACTCTTATCATTTAGGTGATAGCGATGGGGCTTAACAAGGCACAGAGGGCATTATTTCGGGAATTGGCAGATCACATTGAAAAGCATATTGTGACCTGCAAGGAAAATGGATGGACGGAGGATGCCAGGGAATTACGGAATTACCTGCGAAATCTCCGTGAGTGGTTGGATGGCAGGAGAGATGGTAGCTGCCCGATCCAAATCGGTGACCTTGAACGTCTGCATGTACCCCAAGCACGCACCATTTGGGTTCAAATCTATCCGCCCGCCAAAGGGGTGGTGGAGGAACCTGGAACACAACTGGATGAAAAAGAAACCACTGGATTGCCGATATTTCAGATTTCCGCCACTGAACCGGAGGTAGAGCCGGAGCCGGAGGATGAATCAATATTAACACCCTCCACCCCTGTGACTGGACCAGTTGAGGAAATTACCCCCCCTCCGGTTCCAGACACCCGGGATG
The DNA here is from genome assembly GCA_019136175.1 of Chloroflexota bacterium. Taxonomy (GTDB): domain Bacteria; phylum Chloroflexota; class Anaerolineae; order Anaerolineales; family Anaerolineaceae; genus CALMHE01. Next base: position 1,887 of record JAGVUS010000109.1, read on the forward strand.
AAACGGAAATTCCTGCCCAAACTGAACCGCCTGTTCAGGAGGAAGACACCCCCTCGATACCGGTTGATACTTTCCCGTTGGGGGAAGGGGATCATCGGGAGGGGGCTGATCAACTTGCCCAGAAGATGGTGAGCCGGGAGATGGAGAATGTCCGGGAGATGGTGCGGAACGGTCAATACCAGGAGGCACTCAGTCTTGGCAATTCCTTGCTGGCACGGTTTCCCAACGAAATTGGGGCAATTCGTGAGGACCTGGTCACCCAACTAGATATGGCACGCAGGAAACTGAACGAGAGACTTGAGGAAGCTCTGCGGAACGGTGATGAAGCCAGGGCGGCGGGTGACAGGGAAAAGGCGCGCAAGCAATACCAGGAAGCCAGGCAGATCGATCCCGAAAATCAACATGCCATAAAAGCCCTGCGGGAATTGGATGCGGGGCTGGAAGGGGAATTACCCGGAGCAACCTTGCGGGAGTTGCGCGTTGGGTTGGGTGAACGAAAAACAGTCTCCAAATTGGGCGAGGCAATTTACCGGGCAGAGGCGTTGGAACAGGAAGGCTTGTTGCCCCAGGAGCTTAAGAAATTGCTTACCGAAGCTCGAACATATTTTGAGGATACCCGGAAGGCGATGGGACAGGACACCACCCAAATGCGCTTTGGTCACCTGCAGGGTAGAGCTGATGCTGTGAAAAAAATCAGGGAACGGGTTGCCAAAGGACAAGATACGGAGCATTGGGATGAGACCACAAATACCTATTTACCAATAACAAAGGCATTGGCAGAAGCCGAAAGACATCTTGAGGAAGGCTCTGCAGATACAGCAGAATATGAACTTGAGCGGATTAAAGCACTCTTGCCCGCATTTCCAACGGGAGCACGTGCCCGGTTGGACAAAGCTCTTACCCAACCGTTTTCAGAAAAACACAGGCGAATCCTTGAAGCAAAGCGATCAGAGATTGAAGCGCTGGAGAAGCGGGAACGTGAAGCACTCCAGTTATTATCGCGGGCTGAACAAGCCACAGATTCCGTGGAAGCGTTTTCCCTGGTTCTGCAGGCAAGCGGTGTGTTCTCATACCTGGAAGGCTTGGGGGGACCCAATGGGAACTCCTGTACAAGAATAGACCAGGCACGCGATACGGCGTTGGGGGAGCTTGTCTCAACCATCCAGGGTGCTTTGAGCCAGGCTGAGTTGGAAAGAAAACATGGTCAGTATAATGAAGCACGCGATCGGATTGGGAAAGCACAAAAAGAACTGGCGCGCTGGCCTGAAAAGCCTATCCACCCGCAACTGGAAGAACTTTCCCAAAAGCTGAAGGAATTAGGAGAGCGGGTTACCCAAACCGAATCCAACTGGCTGGAACTTCAAAAGTATATCGGACAAATCCGCGCCCAGGTATTACAGCCTTCCACAAGGGCAGCGGGGCTGGCGTTGTTCCGGCAGGTCCATGCCAATCCCAGGTACCAGGAATTTACCGATTTATCTGTCTTTCAGTCTGAAATTGACCAGTACCAGAGCATCGATGAGAATCTTAATGCGCTCGACAATGCGTACTATGACCACAACTGGCAGCGTGTTCTTGAGCTTGCGACCGTCATTCTTGAGTCCAAGAAGGCGGGCAATTTTACTTCCCAGGTGGAAATCCAACGCTGGGAGGCACGCCTTGCGCTGGCAGTTAGTAAGATCCGGCAACATATTGAGGACATTGATATTGCCAAGGCAAACCAGGTCCTTTCGAAAACAAAAAGCGACTTACAAACAGATATCAATAAGGCAGGCGGCGAAACAAAGCAACGTTTGCAAAAACTTTTGGAGGAATTTTTAAAGGAGACCTCCCCGGAAGCGAAGAAAATCCAGGAATGCATCGAACATACTCCCCAATTCCAGAAGTTGTATATGGAAGCCCAGGAATTGGCGAATAAACCTGGTGCGAAAGAACAAATGACCGCCCTGGCAATCTTCCGTTACATTGCCGGTGAGACAGACCAAGGACAGGCAGGCTGGCCCGATTACCACGAATCACTTCGAACGGCAGATGCCCGACAGGAGCGTCGCGCGTTGGAAGATAAATTGCGCCCGGCTCTGCTGGCGCCTATCCAGCAAGCACGCACCAGGCAGGAATCCGACCTGACCGAGGAAGAAATCCGCCAATTGGCGGAAAACGCAAGGGGCTTGCGGGAAGTAGGCCTGCTTCAAAGCGAGAGTGAACGTGCTGCAGTCCAGTGGATTGAAGTCAAATGGGGAATTCTGCGAGCCTCATCTCTTGAAAAAACAGGGGATTGGGACGAGGCTGTGAAGATCTGGGAGGAATTAGATCGTTATCACCCAGGGACCCCCATTGTGGAAAAACGCTTGCGGCATGCCCGCATTCGACAATTAATTGCAAAAGTTGAAAAGTGGCTGGTGCAAGGAAAACCAGAAGAAGCACTTGAGGAATTACAGGCTGCCCAGGATAATGTGATTTTTAGCCGCTCCTGGGAGGTATCCAGGCTATTAGCGCGTACGCATTCCGCCCTGGGTAACTTTGAGGATGCGTTCCGGGCTCTGGAGGATGCGGAGAAAAACCTAACAAGAGATTATACAGATAGACCTGCCAGTGAGTACGAACAACAACTAGCAAGCCTGGAAAGCACCCGCAAGGAATTGGAACAGGAGCAATATGTCCGGGGAATCCTCACGCGGGTGGGGGAGGCTTGGACGGGCGAGGAACGAGGAGCATTGGAAGCCCTGAGAATCCTGAGGGAGGCATTGGAAAATCCTTTGGGGAAGGATGAGCATAGACTCGTCAACAAACGCGATGTAATTCTCCATTCAGCAGAACAGGCAATATTACGGAATGTTGAGGTACTGGAGAATGAACAGGGCGATGAGGGAAAACTTAAGGTAATTGAGATTCTATTGGATCTGACATCGCTTGAAGAACAAGCCGGCATTTCACAAGAAAAGAGCAGGGCATGGGAAGAACTTGATCAACGTAAAGCAAGTCTTGGACCCCAGATTCGCCAAATTATGCAACAATTGAGGCATTTGGATGACTTCAACCAAATGCCCCTAAAAGACGCCATTCGGGAAGCTGAAGCACTGAAAGCCAGGGCAGAGGCATCTGAAAAAGCCGCGCAAGCCTTTCAGCGGGATATTGAAAATAAAGATGCTTTTTCCCAGGCAACCCAAAAGTTGGTTGACCGGCTTCGACAATTAAAACAAGCCGACGAATTATTGGCTTCGGCAAGTTCAGAGGATTTTTGGAATATAGCCATTCAAACCGGTAACTTTGATCAATTGGACCAACTGTTGAACCAGATTCGAGCTTTGGACGTTGCAGGATTTATTGAGGTAACAGCATATGAGGAAAAACTGGAGGAATACAAAGAGATCCGGAAAACCCTCCAAAAAGTAAACGATGACTTGCGGCATCAATTTGGTACCATGGAGAATTTTAATGCCGTTATTGAAACGATCAGGCTTTACAGAACGCTCCCATTCCGTGGGAATGGAAAAACCTGGAAATATCTTGACCAGGCACAGTACGAGACTGTTTTAAGGATCATGAGCAACCGATTATCCATTCCCAATATCTATTGTTATGAGGACAATGATCCACAACAGATCAGGGGATGGGATGAACTTGAAAAGATAGCCGGTGACCGCGACCAGGAATTGAAAAAATTTGAAGAATGGCGAAAGATCTGCAAAGGCGGCAAAGATCAATTGGATCATCTTTGGACTGAGATCCAGGAAAATGGGGAGGCTTTGGGCTTGCGGGTTCAGATTCGGGATTGGCAGGAGTTGCTTGATGGGGGCAATGAACTTAGAAGGATGATCTCGGCTGGACCTTATGGCGACTCAGAACCCTTCAATGTCCATTCCAAAAAAGCACAAACAATCCAGGAGGAA
>JAGVUS010000253.1 GCA_019136175.1 Chloroflexota bacterium
GCAGGCGTTGGTGGACGAAAAAGAGAACCGCACCATTGAAATGATGTTAACCTCTGTATCTACAAACCAGTTGATGATCGGCAAGACCATCGGCAACCTGAGTGTGGGAATCACACCGCTGCTGGCATGGCTGCTGGTTGGAGGGCTGATTGCCGGTTTCTTTATCGCCAACCTTCCGGCAGAATTTCAGCTGGAATTTAACTGGAACCTGGTCTGGATTATAGGATTGACATTCATCCCCGCCTTCCTGATGATCTCTGCAATGATGGCTGCTGTTGGGGCAATTGCAGCGGAGCCGCGTGAAGGTCAACAAATAGCCGGGCTGTTCACCCTGCCCGTGATGCTCCCGTTGATGGTGTTGCCTGCCCTGGTTGAGAATCCCAACGGTGCCATTGCGGTCACTCTCAGTTTAATCCCGTTCACTGCACCCATGGCACTGCCGGTCCGGGCGGCATTTACAACCGTCCCCACCTGGCAGTTGATACTCTCCATCGGATTGGTCTGGCTGCTGGCTGTGGGAGCGCTATGGTTTGCCGGGCGGGCTTTCCGGCTGGGCATGCTGCGGATTGGCAAACGAGTCCGGCTGCGGGAAATCTTCCGCAAGGAGGCAGCCCAATGAACAAATCCATGCTGGTTTTTATCCGCGAATTCACCACCACGGTTTTCAGTAAATCTTACATTCTCACTCTGATCCTGGTTCCGTTGGTCCCCTTCCTGATCATCCTGGGAGTGGACAAGCTGAAGGAAAGCCAGGATATCCCCGAACTGACCGAAATTTTGGTGCCGGAAAACGGACCGGAAATTCACGGATTTGTGGACCCCGGCAGCCTGGTACGGGAAGTCCCAGAATACTGGCAGGACCAGTTGATCCGCTATCCTGATGAAGCTTCAGCACAAACCGCCATGCAGGCGGATGAGATCCAGGCATATTACCTGATCCCGGCAGATTATTTGGACAGCGGCAAGATCATTGCCGTGCGCACGGACTACAATCCCCTGGCTGGGATGGAAAAAACAATTGCGCTGGAAGAAACACTGGTTTACAACCTGCTTGGGGAGGACGCCATATTGACGGAACGGGTCCTGTACCCCCTGCAACTGGAAAAAACCTATCTGAATGCCGCCCCCCAGCGGGAATCAGATGAGGAGCTGACCTTTTTCATCCCATACACCGTCACCATGTTGTTTTATATCATGATCTTTGGCTCCGCTTCCCTGTTGCTTTCCAGTGTTGCCACCGAGAAGCAGAACCGCACCCTGGAAATCCTGATGACTTCCCTGTCCCCGCTGCAAATGCTGGGCGGCAAAATCGTTGCCCTGGGGGTTGTGGGGTTGCTGCAAACCGTACTCTGGACCGCATGCGGCATCCTGCTGATGCAGCTGGGCGGCTCGACATTCAACCTGGATGCAGCCTTCCAGCTTCCGCCCAGCCTGATTGCCTGGGGCGCACTCTTCTTTCTGTTGGGCTATGCCATGTACGGTGCCCTGATGGCAGGGATTGGAGCCCTGGTTCCCAACCTGCGCGAATCGGGCTCAGCCACCGTGGTGGTGGTCATTCCGCTGGTTATCCCGCTGATGTTCATCACCAGCCTGGCGGAAGAACCCAATGGTTTGATCTCCATCATTTTGAGCATTTTCCCACTCACCGCCCCGGTGACCATGATGGCGCGGCTTTCCGCCGTGGTGGTGCCTGCCTGGCAGATCGCCGTATCCATTGTCCTGCAAATCCTGACTGCCTGGTTCCTGGTGCGCGCCGCGGCAGGATTGTTCCGCGGGCAGATTTTGCTCTCCGGGCAACCGCTGACCCTCAAGAAGTTCCTGCGCGCCCTGGTGGGGAAGGAATAACCCCATGCCACTGGAAGTACAGATCCAAAACCTGGCATACGGCGGAGACGCCATGGGACGCCTGCCGGATGGCAGGGCAGTATTTGTGCCATTCTGCCTTCCCGGGGAGCGCGTGCTGGTTGAAATTGTGGAAGAAAAACGCAATTTCGTGCGCGCCCGCCTGGTAAAAGTCCTGCAAGCCAGCCCGGAGCGCATTGAGCCCCGCTGTCCACATTTCACAGAATGCGGGGGCTGCCATTACCAGCACCTGCCCTACGAAGCCCAACTGGCTGCCAAGAGTGCCATCCTGCAGGAACAGTTGCAGAGGATTGCCGGGATTGCATCCCCGCCCATGAAACCTATTTGTCCGTCCCCCGAAGCGTGGAATTACCGCAACAATTTGCAATTTCACCCCGGCAGCGGCGGCAGGCTGGGTTTTGAGGCAGCCGGTTCCAACCGGGTGATTCCCATCCGTGAATGCCATTTGCCGGAGCCAGCCCTGGACGGGTTTTGGCAGCAATTGGACATTGAACCCATTCCCGGGCTGGAACGGGTGGGGTTGCGGTCAGGCTCGAACGGGGAAATTCTGCTGACACTCGAATCCAGCACACTGGACCTGCCGGAAATGGAATTGGACCTGCCGGTTTCGGTTGTTCAACTTTCCCCGGCGGGTGCGCTGGTGCTGGCGGGGGAACCGTTGCTCTGGATGCAGGTTTTGGACACAGAGTTCCAGGTGTCCGCTGGATCATTCTTCCAGGTGAATACACCCATGGCAGGAGAAATGGTCCGGCAGGCGTTGGAATGGCTGCAGCCCAACCGGCAGAGCATCCTGCTGGACGTGTACTGCGGCGTGGGATTGTTTTCGCGTTTCTTTGCCCCCCTGGTGAATACGGTGATCGGGGTGGAATCTTCCGAATCCGCCGTGGATGATTATACCGTCAACCTGGATGCGTTTGACAACGTCTCCGCCTACCTGGGAGCTGCGGAAGAGATCCTGCCGCACCTGGAACTCCAGCCCACCATGGTGATTGTGGACCCGCCCCGTGCCGGATTGGCTCTCCCAGCCCTGGACGCGCTGGTGCGGATGGCAGCACCGCAAATTTTATACGTCTCCTGTGATCCTGCCACGCTGGCGCGGGATGTGAAACGGCTGGCAGCCGCAGGCTATACGCTGGAAGCCATCCGACCTTTCGACCTGTTCCCGCAAACCTACCACGTTGAGAGCATCAGCCTGCTGACGCGGAATTAAAAACCCAGCGCCTTGAGGATATCCTCCTGGCTGTTGTTACGCTGATTCTTCAACAGTTCCTCCCAGAACCTGGCATCATAACGCCTTGAGCGGATGGGCAGCGGCATGGGGACACCCCAGCCCAGCAGGAGCACTTCCTCCTTGGGTTGAAGGCGCGCCAGCATGCCCCGCAGGGAATCCCGCCCTGCCAGTCCGGAGAGGACCGCACTGATGTCAGCATCATCCCCCAGCCAGCCGGAAATGCGCGTACCAAGCTGCGACATCACCTCGTCATAAATCTGCGAGGGACGCTGGTCAATCACCAGCAGGGTGACGTAATACTTGCGCATTTCGCGGGCAATGGTACTGAACGCCGTCTGGGATGCCATCTCCCGGTTGAGAAGCTTGTGCGCCTCCTCCAGCACAATCACCAGCGGGCGGGGTTCCTGCTCGCCATGGGTGCGGAAGGAATTGGTCCGCTTCTCCCACTCGGCGCGGATGCGGCGGGTAAGCAGGTTGGTCACCAGCAGGTAATCCAGGTCGGATTCATAATCGCCAAAGGAAAGGAAGACGTGCCTGCCTGCCGTCAGGGTTTCAATCACCTGCTTGATGGAATCGGCGGCAGGCGTTTCCACAATATAATCACAGTTGAAGAGCCGCCGCAGCTTATTGTGCAGTCCCTCGGCTGCCATCACGTTCACCCCCACCGAGTTTGCCCAGAATGCCACGCTTCCCGGCGCAGGCGTCTTTTTCCCATCCTCATTCTCAATGACAGTACCAACTTCCATGTTTTTAAATTCATGGTACCAGTTGCTGCCAAAGGTGTGTGTCAGCGCATCCAGCGTGGTGGGCGTGGTTTCCTTCAGATCCAGCTCACGGGTGAGCATTTCTATATCTTCCGGTCGGATGTCCCGTTCAGAAATTTCCAGGTGGAAATCGGGCTGCTGCCCGCGGATGGAGCTGCCCCTGCCCAATCCCACCACGCTCACCCGGCTGGCAAACTTGGTTTTCAAGCCAATCACGGATTCATGCGTATCGGAGGAGGTGTCGTTGAAGCCGTATTCATTGTGCATGTCAAACACCAGCACCGAGGCTTTGTTGTAATGAATCAGCCCGGCAAGGATCACGCGCGTCAGGAAGGATTTGCCCGTCCCGGTTGCGCCAAAAATACCCGAGGAGCGCTGGACAAACTTTGCCAGGTCAATGCAAACCGGCAGGCGCTGCTCGCGGGTGTAGCCCAGGATGAAGTTGCCCTCTTGCCCCGGTTCGCCAAAGACCTCCGCCACATGCTGTGCCTCTGCCAGGTAGACGGGGGCATGGTGGACAGGGACGGTCTTGACCGGCAGCGGGTGGGGGTTGGGCTCAGGATGTGCCTGTGCCCATTCCGGGTAATCCGGTGAAGCGGGATCAGGGCCGCGTTCCAGCATCAGGGCAGGCAGCACTTCCAGCGTGGTGTAGAGCGTTTGCCCGTGAAGAAGCTGCGCCACCCCGGCGGGCAGGCGTTCCTCGGTTTGCTCATCGGCAAAGCGCGGGTCGGTGGAGCCAAGCTGCAGATCGGTCACCAGTCCATAAAACAGCCAGCCGCCGGATTCAATCACCACAAAGCTGCCCTCCTGCACTTCCTGTGGGGAAATGGTCAGCCGGACGCGAAAGGAATCCTTGAGGGAACCGCCCACAATATAACCAATGGGTTGGGAGGAATGGGTATCAAGGGGATTGGTTGTCATCATGTGTCACCTGCCTTCAGGCGGAAATTTGCATATCAGAAATGCTGCCCAGGACTGCCATCAGGACGGGGTAATCATCCCTCAGCAGGATGATCAGTTCCCGGGTGGCGGCAGAGAGCCAGCCCGGGTCACCACAATGGTTCTGGTCCGCCCCTGCCTGCTGGAGATGGGCTGCCAGCAGTTCCGGCACCGGCAGATCGGCTGCCCGCAGAATATGGCGGAAATAGCCAAACCTGCCAGCAGAGGTAAAACGGCAGCTTTCCTCCGGTGTGCAGGAGTAAATCCGGTCCAATGTGAGTGGAGGACGCGGCGGCACGAGGTGGGAAATTACCCCCCCATGCTCGTAGCCGATGAACAGCACCCCCACCTCCGCCGGCACATTGCGGTTGAGGCGGTTGTCGAGAATCACCTCGTCGGTGATTTCAGCAGCGGTGACAAGCTGGCGCACCAGCCCATCATCGTCAATCCGGATGTCGTGTATCAAGCCGTAGATTTGCTGGTCCCCCTGCAGGGGAATGCGCACCATGCCGCCAAATACGGGGACATCCAGGTCTGTCACCCGGCAGCCGACCACGCATCCGGTGGTGTTGGAGCGCAGCAATCGTCCAATTTCAAGCACTGTCATGTGATACCTCCTGCATCATTCATCCTGTCAGGGAAGGAGCGGGGTCCTGCCCGGCAGGTCCTTTGCCGATTGCTTGTTGGAGCGTCCCTCCACGGAAATGCCCTGCCGCAGGTACTCCCCAACCATCATTTCCTCAATCCGTTCCTTTTCTGCAAAGGTAACCACCGCAGTTTCGTGTGCCCGATGCAGGGCATAAGGATACGGATGCGAACCCATCAGGCGGCACTGCGCCAGCAGGGCGGCATGGAGCAAATCCACCATGCCGCGGGCACGCGCCACCCAGGCGGGAATTTCCACCCGCGCAAGTGCCGGGCGTCCCGCGCGCCCAAC
>JAGVUS010000173.1 GCA_019136175.1 Chloroflexota bacterium
AATGCAGTCGGCTGCAAAGTGCATCCGGAAAGCATTGCAATGAATAAAAGGAACAATAATTTATTGTTAATAAGTATTTTCTGCATGGATGATCACATTATACCTGACCGGACTCGGCAAATGAATGATTGCAATATTGGCATTTGATAGGAAATGACAGAACGAGCCATTATAATAAATGATGAAAATCCACCAAGGGAAAAAACACCATGCGTGAAGTAGCTGTTTTGGGAATCGGTCAGACAAAAATTGAAGAACAATGGGACAAATCCCTGCGCGAACTGGCTGGAGATGCTGCTCTTGCTGCCTTGCAGGATGCGGGTCTGGAAACCGCCGATGCTGTATTTGTCGGTAATATGATGTCCGGATCGGCAAACCATCAGCAGCATTTGGGAGCATACATCGCTGATTGGATTGGTTTGCGCTTCAGCGAAGCCATGCATATTGAAACCGCCTGCAGCTCCGGGGCAGCAGCTTTCCGATCTGCATTATTGGCAGTTGCTTCCGGCGCCCTGGACGTTGCACTGGCTGTGGGCGTTGAAAAAATGTCCGATTCACCCGGGGATGAAATCACTGCCGAACTTGCCACTGCCGCGGACGCTGATTATGAAGCTGGAGTAGGCGTCTCCTTTGTCGCAATCAATGCGCTTGCCATGAAACGGTATCTCCATCAATACGGCTGGCGAAAGGATGACTTTGCATTATTTACCATCAATGCACATGCCAATGGAGTATACAATCCATATGCAAGATTCCGCGAGGCAATCTCAGAGAAAGATTATGCCCGTTCTCCTCTCGTTGCAGATCCAATCAGTGTGATGGATGCATCTGCCATGGGGGACGGTGCTGCTGCCGCAATCCTGGTCCCATTGGATTTTCTAAAGGGATTGCCCAAATCCCGGATAATCCGGGTGATCGGTTCAGCAGCCGCAACCGACACAATCGCATTGCATGGTCGAAAAGACCCACTCTGGCTCCTTGCCGCAGAACAGTCAGCAAAGCGCGCCTATTCCCAGGCGGGCATCACACCAACGGAGATTGATATATTTGAGGTACATGATGCCTTCAGTATTATGGCGGCACTTTCCCTCGAAGCAAGCGGTTTTGCAGAGCAGGGACAGGCACCCCGCCTGGCATTGGATGGGGAAATCCGACCGAATGGGAAGATTCCCATTGCAACCCGGGGAGGATTAAAGGCGCGGGGGCATCCCGTTGGAGCAACTGGAATGTACCAGATTGTGGAAGTTATTCAGCAATTACGCGGGGAAGCCATTGGAACCCAGGTTGAAGGTGCCCGTATTGGTATGGCGCAAAATATTGGCGGCAGCGGATCCAATATCATTACACACATCCTCCAGGCTGGATAGATACAAATTGGAGGGATAATAGTAAAATTCAGTCATGCCATTTCTTCGAACGGATGTCCTGAATTCTTATCGAGCAACAACCTTCCGAACAGATCCTCACCTTCGGCTCAAATCGAGGGAAGAGGCGGTTGTCTTTGTGAACCAGTCAGGATTCATATTCTTTTGGCCCGCAAAAGATCTGTTGCTTCCCAGCTTGTGGAAAGCCACTGCAGGTGATCGTCCTGTGCCCGATGCACATGATGATCCCGGTCATATCACTTGGGACTGGAAAGATTCATTGCTGTCCAGTCGGGTCTGGTATTACGGCAGAGTCATCCACAACCGAAATGCCATGGTTTGTCTGTGTGATCTCCCCTATTTTTACGCTTTGTCACCCAACTATGGCGATCCGGAACAGGATGTTATTGAGCAATATGAAGCCGGTCAGTTAACACAGGAAGCACGCTGGGTGTTCGATGCATTACTTCGCGAGGGTCCATTGGACACCATCCAGCTCAAGCGGGCTGCCCATTTGAACAGTTTGGAAAGTGACGGAAGGTTCAACCGGGCAATCAACGAACTGCAAATGCAGTTTCGCCTGCTTCCCATCGGAATTGCCCGGGTAGGTGCCTGGCGTTATGCATTCATCTATGAACTATCACACCGGCATTTTCCAAATTTATTGGAAGCCGCCAGGTCAATCTCAGACTCATCAGCATATCAACATATCCTGATGCGATATCTAAAAATGGCAGGAGCTGCCCGCCCCCAGGACATTGCCCGCTTGTTCCGCTGGCATAAGCAGCCATTGGAGCAGGCAATTATCCATCTTGCTGCCTCCGGCAATTTGAAGAACCAGGTGAAATTGGAGAACCAGAACGACCCCTGGATCAGTTTACCCGAATTGTGCACAGAATAAATACTTCCCATACTATAATAAAGTATCCTAATCCGGGAGGTTGTAGCATGGAATTCCATATTTCCAGGCAGGCGCGCGAGAAATATCAGTTTGATTTGTCGTTGTTTTCCTTTGATGGCAATGTCATCCTGGCAAATTTCCATTCCGCAAGGCTATTTGCCCAAAAAATTAATGAAAAACGCGACCTGGTTCATTTCCCGGAACAGGCTGCCAGAGCAGGCGAAATAAATGCCATGGGGCTGCTCGATGAAATCATGCACATGGTAATCGATGCATACCGGAAACAGAAAAATCCCGCAGTTTTGTCAAAAGCGATCCAATGGCTGGAAAATTCACTAAAACCTGAAGTATTGGATCGGGTATTGTTGCGATTTATCCAGGACTATCCCCCCCTGTCGGTCCATAACCGCCAGATCACTGCATTGGAATATCTCACCGGTTCCACGGATGGCATTCCCAACCGGAATATGATTGTGGAAGAACTGCTGATGCTGTGGATTACGAATATGAATCCTGCCGTCCTTCCATATTTGGACTTGTTTGACGATAGTCTACTGGAAAATGAGACTGCATATCTTAAATTCATGTCAGACCTTCATGCCTTCTTTGAAACACAGCCCAGGTTTGGTCCTCGCAATGAAAACCTTGTGGATATGCTGCGGGCTCCCGCGATTGCCTCCCCTCATTCTCTTGCAGGGCAATTGGAATTCATTCGTGAAACCTGGTCGGAATTCCTCGGAAGGTACCTTTACCGTCTTCTCTCCAGCCTGGATCTTGTCAAAGAAGAAAACAAACTCCCGTTCATGGGACCTGGCCCAGCCGTCATTCCGACCTATGACCGCCAGCATCTGATTGGTGAGAGCGGAATGGTTGAAGTGGAAAATTTCAGCCCCGACCAGGCGTGGATGCCCAACCTTGTATTGATTGCGAAAAATTCATTTGTTTGGCTGGATCAATTAAGCAAAAAATATAACCGCGCCATCAATCGATTGGACCAAATACCAGACGAGGAATTGGATTCATTGGCAGGCTGGGGATTTACCGGTCTTTGGCTGATCGGTCTTTGGGAACGGAGCCGGGCATCGGCAGAAATTAAACAACGTTGTGGGAATCCAGAAGCACTTGCTTCTGCCTATTCACTGTATGATTACCGCATTGCTGATGAATTGGGTGGAGAAGACGCGTACCGCAATCTAAGGGACCGTGCCTGGCAGCGTGGAATCCGACTTGCCAGTGATATGGTTCCCAACCACATGGGTATCGATTCGCCCTGGGTAATCGAACATCCAGATTGGTTTCTCTCCCTTGACTATTGTCCGTTCCCGTCACATCGTTTTGAGGGACCCGATTTGTCGCCGGATCCAAGTGTTGTGATTCAAATTGAAGATCACTATTATGACCGCACAGATGCTGCAGTGGTCTTTAAAAGGACAAACCGGCATACCGGAGGAGTCCGGTACGTTTATCATGGGAACGATGGCACTACCATGCCATGGAATGATACTGCCCAACTGAACTATTTGAATCCAATTGTTCGGGAACAGGTCATACAAACCATCCTCGAAGTAGCACGGCGTTTCCCCATCATCCGGTTTGATGCAGCAATGACGCTGGCAAAGAAACACTACCAACGGTTGTGGTTCCCCGAACCGGGTACCGGCGGGGCAATACCCACCCGCGCTGAGCAGGGAATGACTCGAGAGCAATTCGATGCTGCAATGCCTGTTGAATTTTGGCGCGAGGTGGTGGAAAGAGTAGCCAGGGAGGTTCCAGATACATTATTACTGGCTGAAGCCTTTTGGCTGATGGAGGGATATTTTGTCCGCACGCTGGGGATGCACCGTGTCTATAATAGTGCTTTCATGAATATGCTGCGGAATGAGGACAACGCCAATTACCGGAAATTAATCAAAAACACACTGGAATTTGAACCGGAAATCCTCAAACGGTATGTAAACTTCATGAATAATCCCGACGAACGCACTGCCGTGGACCAGTTTGGTAAAGGTGATAAATATTTTGGGGTCTGCGTTTTACTATCAACCCTCCCCGGCTTGCCCATGTTCGGTCACGGTCAGATGGAAGGCTTTTCCGAAAAGTATGGCATGGAATTTAAGAAAGCCTATTGGGATGAAATCCCGGATTCTTACCTAATGGAGCGTCATGGGCGGGAAATTTCTCCCCTGCTGCATCGGCGGTGGATGTTTGCAGGAGTTCAAAATTTCCTTCTCTATGATTTTTTCTCAAACTCGGGCATTGTGGATGAAAATGTGTATGTCTATTCCAATGGTGAAGGAAGTGAACGCGCCCTGGTAATTTTCAATAACCAATATAACAGCACATCTGGTTGGATAAAAACTTCCACAGCTTACCTCCAAAAAAGTCAGGGCGAGGATCGTTCCCTGGTGCAAAAATCGCTGGTGGAAGGATTGGGGCTTCACCCATCACCGGGAAGCTTTGTTATTTACACAGATGCAATTACCGGGCTGCAATATATTCGTCCGAGCCAGGAACTTGCAGACCGGGGAATGTTCCAGGAATTAAGTGGTTTCAAATATCACGTTTACTGGGGATTCCATCAAGTCCAGGATGACTCTTATCATTCGTACCAAAATTTGTGTTCGTACCTTCAGGGACGGGGTGTCCCAAACATCCAGGAAGCTCTGTCTGAACTGATTCTCCAGCCAATTCAACAGCCCTTCCGGGAAATAGCCAATCCTGGATATTTTCAATACCTCCTTGATCATCGGATAACCAATGTGGATGACGTTCTCCCTGCTCACCTGCTGGCAGAGGCAGAAGAAAAAATGGCATCCTTTATAAATGGAGTTAGCCGCCATAAAGGCTATACGCATAATCGTGATGAAATCCTTGATACCATTGCGCCAACTATTTCCTCGGTACTATCCCTGCCAATCTGGAATCAAAGAGAGCCCGCCTCGGCACGCCTCATTCAAGAAGCCATCACTTATCTACAAGATGGATTGGATCCATCCACTCATTGGATTACATTATTGGGATGGGTGTTTACGCATGAACTGGGACGATTGGCAGGTGGAAATCAACCATCAACACAGACCATCACCTGGTTGGATGAATGGAAGCTTGGCAGCATGTTGAGTGATAATATGCAAGCCATGGGATACGAAGAATCCAAAGCCTGGAGGATGCACCAAACCTTACGGATTCTGATTTCCCACCAGGATTGGTATGATGATGATGGCACTTTGCCAACCCTGGAGATCATTAAGCATTGGCTTCAGGACCCGGAAATTCAACAATTTCTTGGGGTCCATCGCCATAAGGAAATCCTCTGGTTCAACAAGGAGTCATTGGAAACCCTGGTTTGGTGGATGTCATTAATTTCTGTCATCCGGGCGCGCTGTTCCCCAGGAAAAACACAGGTGGAATGGAAGGAAACGCTTTTA
>JAGVUS010000196.1 GCA_019136175.1 Chloroflexota bacterium
CTGATCTGGGCAGTCATTGTGGGGTTAATCCTCATCTATCTGACCGCCGGATACTTCCTGGGTGGTCGCTGGTCGGATCAATCCCCACATTTTGCCACCTTTTACCGCATCCTGGCGTGGAGTGGTTTCCTCGTAGGGGTGATTCCTCTGGTCTCCCGCCCCATCCTGCAATTGGCTGCCAATGCCTTTGATGAGCTTGCATTGGGGGGAATGGTAGGCGCATTTGTAACTGTCCTGATCCTCTTCAGCGCACCGGTCACCCTGATGGGTACAGCCTCCCCCTTCGCCATCCGGTTGTCCCTGCATGATTCCCGCCACGCTGGCAGCATTGCCGGAAAAATCTATGCCATCTCCACCCTGGGTTCGTTCCTGGGAACTTTCCTGCCAGGCTTGCTCCTTGTCCCACTGATTGGCACCTTCCGAACCTTTGTTGCCATCGGCGGGATTTTACTGGTTACTGCTTTGGTCGGTTTATGGCTGGATAGCGGATTCCGCAAAACACTCCCCTGGTTGTGGATGCCAGTAATCCTTGTGATCCTGGCAATCCTGGGAACACAGGGAACGGATAAAAACTCCTCCGGCTTGGTTTATGAAACGGAATCTGCTTACAATTACATCCAGGTTCTGGAACAGGATGGGTACACCCTCCTGCGCCTCAACGAAGGACAGGGCGTCCACTCAATTTACCATCCCAGCCAATTAAATTATTACGGTCCCTGGGAACAGGTTGCCATTGCGCCATTTTTCAATCCTGCTCCGTTTTCCCCCGATTTTGTTCAACGAACCGCAATTGTTGGACTGGCTGCCGGTACAACTGCCCGCCAGATGACTGAAATATATGGAACAGATTTGATCATTGATGGGTATGAAATTGACCCCAAAATTGTGGACGTGGCACATCAGTTTTTTGACATGAATATGCCCAACCTGAATGTGTTTGTACAGGATGGTCGTACCGGATTGGCTGCCAGCCCTCACCAGTACCAGGTCATCAGCGTTGATGCTTACCGCCCGCCCTATATTCCCTGGCACCTGACCACGGTGGAATTTTTTAATACCGTTCACGAACACCTGTCATCTGATGGAGTAATGATCATCAATGTAGGTCGGACGGACACCAGCCGCCAACTGATTGATGAGCTTGCCAGCACCATCCTGGCAATATTTCCATCTGTCCACGTGGTGGACCTGCCTTATTCGTATAATTCGCTGCTGTTTGCAACCGTCCAGCCGACGGATTCCGCCAACCTGCTGGAAAACTTCTCTCAACTCCAGCTTTCTGGAACCGCACATCCTCTGTTGTTGGAAACCATGCAGATCGCCATTGCCAACCTGCAGCCAACACCCCAATCCACCATTGTCTACACGGATGACCTTGCACCGGTTGAATTGGTGACAAACCAGCTTGTGCTCTCCTATTTGTTTTCCCCCCATACGGATCCCATTCCATGATAAAAATTTTACGGTTTCTGATTCCCATCCTGGTGCCGGTTTTTCTGCTCATGTCTTCAATCCGGATATTATTCAACCCTTTTTTTCTTGACCTGGAATACCACTCCCCCTCATTTCCTGCAGACTCATATGGCTTCACGGTGGATGACCGGATGAAGTGGGGGATTCTTTCCCTGCAATACATCACTACCAATGCCCCCATCACCGCGCTGTCCGACCTGACGTTTCCAGATGGAAGCCCGCTTTACAACGAACGCGAGCTCAGCCACATGGATGACGTTCAACGGGTGTATCAGCGCATGGTCCTGGCATGGATGGCGATTGGTGCGCTCCTGTTGGGATTATTTGGAGTTGCCTGGTCGGGAAAGTGGCTGTCAGACTATGGACGCATACTCTCCACCGGCGGCATGGTCACCCTGCTATTGATTCTTGCCGTCCTGGTGGCTGTTGCTACCAGCTTTAATGCACTATTTGGTGCATTCCATAGCCTGTTCTTTGAAAGCGGTACCTGGGTGTTTTACTACTCCGATACGCTGATTCGGTTGTACCCTGTGCGCTTATGGCAGGACAGTTTTATCTGGGCGGGAGTTCTGACTGCTGCGGGTGGAATCCTCCTGATCGTGGGCGGCAGACTGCTCACTCGGCGGGCATCCAAAATTCACCAGGCTGCTTAAATAAAAACACAGGGCAACCTCTTGGATGCCCTGTGTTTATTTCCAAAAAACTTATTTCTTCTTTCCCTGGTTGGCAACCGCTTCCATCGCCTTGCGGACCGCATCCGGGTCGCCCAGGTAATAGTGGGTGATTGGTTTCAGATCCTCATCCAACTCGTACACCAGCGGAACACCCGTGGGGATATTGAGTTCAACAATCTCGTCTTCAGGGATGTTATCCAGGTATTTGACCAAAGCCCGCAGGCTGTTGCCATGCGCAGCAATGATGACCTTCTTCCCGGATCTTATTTCAGGAACAATTTCCTCGAACCAATAGGGCAGAAACCGCTCAACAGTATCCTTCAGGCACTCCGCCCTGGGCAGGAAGATGGGACCAATCTCTTTATAGCGGGGGTCAAACCGCGGATGACGCGGGTCATCCAGTTCCAGGTCCGGCGGGCGGGTATCGTAGCTGCGTCGCCAGATTTTGACCTGTGCCTCGCCAAATTTTTCTGCAGTTTCCGCCTTGTTCAGTCCCTGCAAGGCACCATAATGGCGTTCGTTTAATCGCCAAGACCGCCTGACCGGAATCCACATCAGGTCCATCTGATCCAAAACAATCCAGAGTGTGCGGATGGCGCGCTTGAGCACCGATGTAAAAGCAAGATCAAATGTAAAACCCGCATCCTTTAACAGGCGGGCTCCTTCCTGTGCTTCCTGGATGCCTTTTTCGGTCAGATCAACATCCGTCCATCCCGTAAACCGATTCTCCTTGTTCC
Source organism: Chloroflexota bacterium (assembly GCA_019136175.1). Taxonomy (GTDB): domain Bacteria; phylum Chloroflexota; class Anaerolineae; order Anaerolineales; family Anaerolineaceae; genus CALMHE01. The sequence continues at coordinate 2,885 of JAGVUS010000196.1, forward strand.
AGGCGCTCTCGCCATGACGCAATAAAACAACTTTATACATGCAAACCTCCTGTAGACATGATGATGTAGCGCAAGATAATCTCTTGCGCTACATTTGTTAATCAAAAACCAACTGGAACCTGCTAGCGGATTGCCACAGGGTTCTCAGGATCAGCTGCCACATCGAAGATGTGGAAGTTATCCATATTGAACGCCATCTGGACCTTCTGATCCACAGAAAAGCGGGTACGGGGATCCACCCGGGCAACATACTGGTTGTTGCCGCTGAGCAGGTACAGGAAGATTTCATTGCCCATCAATTCAATCACATCCACTTTGGCTTCCACTGGTGCGGTGTGAATGCCAGACGGGACAAATTCCGGGTTGTGAACATCTTCCGGGCGGATGCCAAAGATAACATCCTTGCCAACATGCGCATGGTATGGACCAGCACGATTCTCAGGGACGGCAACCGAAAACGCTTCGGCATCCACAACCAGTTTGCCATCATCCTTGCGGATTTTGGCGGGGAAGAAGTTCATGGACGGGGAGCCGATGAAACCGGCAACAAACTGGTTAGCGGGGAAATCATACAGCTTCTGGGGGGTATCCAGCTGCTGCAGAATACCTTTGTTCATCACGGCAATGCGGGATGCCATGGTCATGGCTTCCGTCTGGTCGTGGGTTACATAGATGAACGTGGTCTGCAGGCGATGGTGCAGCTTGCTGATTTCCGCACGGGTCTGAACGCGCAGCTTGGCATCCAGGTTCGAAAGCGGTTCATCAAAGAGGAAGACTTTTGGCTCGCGAACGATGGCACGACCCACAGCCACACGCTGGCGCTGACCGCCGGAGAGTTCGCGTGGGCGTCGCTTGAGCAGTTTTTCAATTCCCAGGATGGCTGCCGACTCTTCCACGCGCCGCTTGATTTCCTCTTTTGCCACCTTGCGCAGTTTGAGACCAAATGCCATGTTATCAAACACCGTCATGTGCGGATAGAGCGCATATGACTGGAACACCATGGCAATATCCCGATCTTTGGGCGGCACGTCGTTGACAACGGTATCGCCAATCCGCACTTCACCAGAGGTGATTTCTTCCAACCCAGCCAGGCAGCGGAGCGCGGTTGTCTTACCGCAGCCCGATGGACCAACCAGCACCAGGAATTCCTTGTCCTGAATTGAAAGGTTGAGGTCGTTCAGGGCAACAAAGTCCCCAAACTTCTTCCAAACATTGGAATACGTTACACTTGCCATTTCTTCCTCCTTCCGGAATGAGTATAGTGATTTGATTATATGTCAATGCTTTACAAAGCGCAACAATAATCAAGGAGGAATTATTGGGATTTGGAAATTCGGTTTGGTGCAGCCCCGTTTACAATGTTTTAGATCAATTCATCATCATTCATCAATAGGACATCCCCAGGAAAATGCAGACCTGCCTAGGAAAACACAACGATCACCCGGCTCCTGGCAGCATCCAGCACCCCAATCCAGGAACAATCCGGCAGATAATGCTGCATCAGGCGGGTGAAAGCCCACTTGGGCAGCTTTCCGCTGAGGACCAAACCTCCCCCACCGGTTGGGGGTGGAAGATAAAATTCGTGTATATCTATAAATGAATTAGGAAGCCTTGCTTCCACCCAGGTCACCCCGGCTTTTGTAATCAGTTCATATTCTATCTGGTCGTTTCGCTTGTTCACCGGGATGGAGGCAATCGGAACCCAACCATACCGCAAGTCAAACACAGCGAAAGGATATGGGAACCACCGGGCAGCCATGGCTGCCGTCAACCAGACAGGTCCCCTTCCATAGAATGCACATCCATTCGGATTTACATCAATCCGATCGAGTTTCTGCAAGGAAACTGGTTCCCACCACATCCCGCTCCCTCCGGGCAATCCCAGGCGTTGCGCCAGCTCACTTTCGGTCATCACGGGGAACGGGGCACCCTGTAAATGGATATCCTCCAACTGTTGGGGGTCATACGCAAAGATTCCGCAGACGCGATCCAGTAAAGCAAGGAAAGCCGGACCGATTGTGCGCAACGCGGGGTCGCGTTCCAATCCCGATATGAATCCTCGCAGGATGGGCGAATGTTCAATAATTCCATCCTCCCCTGCCTGGTTGGATTGAAGTTCCGCCAGAGGAAGCAAACCCACTCCTTCAAGCCTGATTCTCCAATCCAAAAGCTCTTGAATTTCCCGGTACAATAATATAGAATGGGTACAGGCTTGAAGCATCTGGATTTGCTGGTGATTGGGGAGACCGCCAATATCTACGATTAACGGCAAGGGGCGGTTAGCAATTACTCCGTGCATATGTTCCACAAAATTACGTGAATACCCGGTTTTATGCTTCATTCGCAGGGATAGCACCACCTGCCTGTCCCCTTCCAGGAACCAGTTCCCTTCCCCATCCGGTACAGCCCGCAGCAAATAACTTTGAATCCCAAGCTCCTTCAACTGGTTTGCCAACAGGTACCCAAAAACGGATTTTCCACTGTGCGGTGGACCCGCCAAAACAATCGCCGGAAGCAAATTAATCCTCATCCATGACCTCCACAAAATCCTTCCAAAACCAGACCACGCTGATCGCCACATTGGGCGGACAGCCGCAAATAGTCACCTTCACGCTGGATTTGCTGCTGCGCCAGGGCGCGGCTGTGGACCAGGTGGTGGTGATGTACCCGGCTCCCCACCCGCGTTATTACAACGCCTACCGCACCTTGATGGGCGAATTTGTGGGTGATCAGTATGCCGGACGCCGCTGCCATTTGCGCAGTGTTCCCATCCGGTTTGGCGACACGGA
>JAGVUS010000424.1 GCA_019136175.1 Chloroflexota bacterium
GAGCGAAAAGTTTCCGCCTGGGGATTGGCAGGGCTGCTCTGCCTGGTTGCCCTGATCATCGAAGGGTTCAGTGTGGATACCTTCGCACTGCCCTATTACTGGCTCTTATTCGGTTGGATGACCGCCGCCAGTCGGATATCAGCCCTCAACAACCCGGGTGCAAATCAAGGCAATGTGGCAAAATAAAGCCGGTTGGCGTATGCCAGGATAATGCGCCTTCCGGGAGTCACCACAAAGGCACTGACGGTATCCTCCGGCAGCCATGGGTCCTGTGGGTCTGCGCGAAATTGTTGTTTCATGTTCAACTTATGGCTGAAATGATAAACAGCCGCACCACTGACATCCAATATATATAACGAAGGCTCAGGGGGCTGTGTGATTTGTAATTGCGTGAATTGTGCCGGTGGGACAGTGACTTCCGCGTCCGTCTGTCCAGTCATCACCATATGGTAAGGCAGGGGATCATCACAGCGGGTCTTGGTCATTCCCGTGCGAAACTGGCAGACTGTCATTCGACTATCCTGGTGCAACAGGAACAGGTATTCATCGGATGCAGTAATCTCAATCACCGTGGAAAGATCTGCGGGGCGATCCTGGTCAAAGTAATCCCGTGGTTGTCCCTGGAAATCCGTTTGCATGCCTTCATACCGCAGGACATTATTGTTACGGGTATCCAGGATATCAAGCGCATCTGCTGAGATTGCAATGGATTTGATTTCCCCCCACAGGTTGGAAGGCGGCGTCAGGGATGCTGCTTCCGGACCTTTATCCGGACTGCAGAACAACAGGTTCCCGGCTCCATCAATTCCCATGATGGCTGCCCGGTGCGGATTATTTTGCGGCAGGGTGACAATATCCACCAGCGGACCCACAGTCACCATGCCAATCGCACCGGAGGCACAATTGAATTTGGTGTCCACATCATAATCCGGGTTCGAATAGATCAACCGGTGAACCCGTCCGCTGGAGTCCAGCGCATACAGGTCTTCCTCCCTCGTGCTGACCAGCTTGACCACTTGAATACTTGAGTCCAATTGCACCGCCAATGCGGGCTGGTAAGTCAACCTGCGGATGGCATCCATCGTATCCAGGGTGGTTTGTGCCTGCTGGCGCAGCGCTGTGGATTCATCGGTTTCGCCATATTTTTCAGCCTTATCCACCCAGATCAGGACTTCCTCCCAGGCAGTTCGCTGCAGTGCAGGATCTACCTGGCTGACAGCCTGTAAAGCGATTTCCTGGGCGCGCGCCATATAGGCGGAGTGGATATTGGTTCGCCCAGTGCGCACATAGACAGTTGCAGCGATGGCAATCACCACCAGCGGCACAGCGATGGCAATAAAAAGCATCGTTGCTGTGGATATTCCGGGTGTCTCATCCTCCCGGGTTGGAAGAACCCGACCCAGGAGGGTTTGCATTTTCCGTCCCAATGTCTGCAGGAAACCTGCAGCACCAATCCCCGCCCGGGCGACTTTCCGCCGTAAAACCGGGGCAACCATTTGATCGCGGTGGTTTCCCGGTTCAATTTCATCAGATGCCCTGCTTTGCCGGGACACAGGAATATCCGGTGATAGGACCGGATTTTCTGCCGGACGGATTGCCTCCTGCCGGGGCGTTGAGCCTGACCCCGCCGGTTGCGAAATCCCTGGCGCAGAACCTTCCGCAGGTGTTTCCGCTGCAATCCCGGGACGATACATGAGCGGATGAATCGTTCCAGTGCCCGGCTGCACCTGGAAAATTGCCGCCAGCACCTCTCCGCTGGATTGAGCCAGCAGGCGGCGGCGCAAAGCCTCCCGCCCGGAGCCCGATGGCAATCCAGCCAGTGTTTGTGGTGTCCAACCTACGGGCAGACGCGGCGAAAACACAACCGTCTCCCCTGCTTCCAGTCTCACCTGGTAGTAGCGAAGGTCCGGAGCTTCTGCAACCCCAAAGGTTGGTTCATCTCCCTGGGGTTCCGCAAATATTTCCACACCCATTTTGCGCATTAACAGGGAACTGGTTGCCCCGGCATGCACCAGGAATACCACATCCTGGTGTACAACCCCCAGGTTCAATAATACACGCTGTCCATCTGAACCCGCCCACACGCGCCTGCTTTTAGCCAGGAGTGCTTCATGAATGACCAGTGCAGCACTGCGCAGCCCGGTGGTAAAGGATCCACCGGTTTCATAATAGGTATGAGCCGCCTTTTGCAAAAGTTCCTTCTTTTCCGGTTCGGAAATGGGGAACCCTTGTGGAATGGTCAGCAGTGCGAAGAAGAAATCCTTTTCCCGGTTGCGGGCAGTTTTGCGCGGGGCAGCCTGCACCAGTAGACCAGGCACTTCGCCCTGGTCTTTGCCAGACCTGTAGTTGAGGGTGTAAGAAAATAAGTCAAACACGGGGTTCGTCTTTGTATTTTCTCCCCGGAGGGCGGAATACCACTCCGGGGAGAAAAAATCATCAGCTAGCGTCGATCCACAGCGCGCTGACCGCCCCATTTCTGGGTGATCTGCTCGTCATACTGATCGGCAGTATAGACCACGGCAAGGATTGAGGCTTTCAATTCATCCTTATCGCAGGAGGAGCCCACAATGGTATGCTCGAAGAAAATATCATTATCCTGGTCAACCCCAAAAGCGCCAAAGCGCATCTTGTCATTTTCCCGCAAGAGAAAATACATCAAATCCTGGGTCATCTCCACCCCGGTGACCACATAGGAGCGGGCAGTAATGGTGGCATCATCATCTCCCCAGGGAATGACACCCACCTGGACAAATGCAGAGCCAACCGCCAGTCCAAAGGAGGGCACGTCTTCCCGGGCAAACGCAAATGTCCCAAACAATTCGCGGATCCAGGGGGCAATTTTTTCATATACCTGCTGATGAGCTTGCGATTTAAATTCCATGACTGACTCCTATTCTTTTGGTTTAACAGATAATTCACCGTCCACCCACTCGACGGTAACGACCACCTTTTTTGCAGACCGGCTGGACGGTATGAGATCAATCACTGCCGGTGTCAGGATATGATCCACCCAGCGCACCCAATCGGATTCACTGAATCCTTCGGAGAGTACTTCCAGCAGCCACTTGACCAGGGATTCATCCCAATGCAGGACCAATCCCTGCTTGGAATAGCGTTTCTCCACATCCTCCAGCAAATTTTCCTGCAGCCACTCCTGGGATACCGCACCTGCCCCGGAAGCCCCAAAAAGCAACAGGTCCAAAACGCCAACCAGTTCATCACCCACGCTTCCACGAACAGCCTCGTGAACATCCTGGGCATCCAGCGATTCTTCAGGCTGGAAGAAACCCAGGCTGCGGTGTGTCTCCAATGTAATATCAGCACTCAACAACACGATGGTATCGCTGAGAAAAAGGGATTTACCACGTCCATCCATCAGCCAGCCATCGCGGAATCCCTGGGTAACCACTTCGCGAATATATGGATGGCAGGAATCGATATTCTCAAACCGCAGGACGCACCATGGGATCTGAGCCAGGCGGTGGAGAGGCAGACTGTCTGTGTAACCCACATAACCGGGGGGAGCACCGACAAGAAGGTTGATATCTTCCGGATGAACCAGCCTGCTGAAATCAATCGTGATGACGCGATCTTCATCCCCATACATGGCATCTGCAATCGTTCTCGCCAGTTGATCACTGTTATTGCGCACCTCGCCAGTTAATAAGAGGATGGCATTGGGGCGGTTGGATCGAATATCCAGCCCGCGCATGGTGACCTTCAACCGGCTGACCAGGGCATCGATTTCTCCCTGCCCCAATAATGCCTGTGAAGTCAATTCTTTTTGAAGCTTTGCCAGGCGCTCCTCCAATCCCAGCGGCATCCCAACCATCCGCTGGGCTACTTCCTGGGCATCCCCCAACTCCACGGTGGTTCTATTTTGCATCACGGCGTGTGCCACACACTGCTCCAGCAAATCAACCGCCTTGTCTGGAAAATGCCGGTTGCGCATATATTGATCTCCAAACTGCACCAGCCAGCCAAGCACATCATCTGAGGCATCAATTCCATTAGTCTTGGTGAAAATATCACGTAAAGCTTTCAGAACCTGCAGCGTTTCATCCGGCGTCAGTTCATTGACCCGGATGGGATTAAACCGCCGTTCCAATGCAGCATCGTTTTCAATGAACCGGCGATATTCGTCATTGGTGGTGGCGGCAATACAGGCAATTTCACCCCGGGCAAGGGATGGCTTCAGAAGGCTGCCAACATCACTCAACCCCATCATCCCGCCGCTGCCCATGATTGTATGGATCTCGTCAATAAACAGGATAATCCCGGGCTGTGAGGCTTCCTTGATTACAGCCTGCACCCGTTTCTCCAGTTCCCCGGCAATATTCGCGCCAGCCACCAACACAGAAGGCTGGATGGCAACCAGGCGGGCGTTCTTCAGCAGGTTTGGAACCTGTCCATTTGCAATCTGGTAGGCAAATCCTTCCACAATGGCGGTTTTACCCACGCCTGCCGGACCGATCAAAACCGGGTTGCGCTTGGTGCGGCGGCATAGAATTTCCACCATTCGTTCAATCTCATCCAGTCGCCCGATGATTCCGGCAAACTTTCCTTCCCGGGCTTCTTTCGTCAAATCGCGTCCAAATTTATCCAGATTAGGGGTGGAGGATGCTGCTGCCTGAGGCGTGGTGTTTCTCAGTGCTTCCGGCTGGCTGCTGGAATCCCCGTCGGATGCCGGTGCAGTGAATGTTTGCACTTCAGCGGGTTTGTAACCGGCTTTGATCAGGATGATTGCTGCCGTGTCGCGTTCGGTTCCCTGGGTTTTGCCCCGCTTCTGGGCACGTTCCACGGCTTCGCGTACCAGGGTGGATGGATCCAACGGTGCGCCCGCCTCGCCCTTGCCCACCTTTTCCTTATAAGACCGGATGAGATCTGCCGGTACCAAACCGGGAACCATGGATTCCGCCATAGGACCGAAACGTTCCAGCAAGGCAAGCATCCAATAATGAATACCGGGTTGAGGCTGACCGGGTTGGTATTTTTCAAGAACATCACGTACCAATTGTTGGGCGCCAAATGTTAATTTACCAAGTTCGGCTTCTTCCATGATACTTTTAAGAACTCCTGGGTGGTGGGAATGGTCTGATGATACTTTGGGGGTGAAATCCCCCGGAGAATGTAAAAATCAGAGAAAGCTGGAGATAAAGTGCATCGTTACCAATTGTATCACGGAGGAGAGAAATCATACGAGCCCTGTTCATTCTTCTTTGATCCCAATGAAAACAGGTGCAATTAACACGCCAATCCACGCAATTATCGGCAGCGAATCCGGATGGGGATGTCAGGGCTGTCCATCGAGCCCATCCGGCTGACAACATGCAAATGAATCCATCCCTCAACCGAACTGGCAATATCCAGCGAAAAAGTCACATCCAACCGTTGCAATCCCCAGGTGGAATTGGATGCAATGACCTCCGGCGGCAGGATAAATTGAAAATTGGGGGTTTCCGACTCGGCTTCCAATGCATACGTGAACGCCCCCACTCCATCGGTCTGAATCAGTCCTGCCAGGTCCAACGTCATGGGGCAGGAGCCCTCGTAATCAGCCAATGGAGCAGCCAGGTCCACATCCATCACCTTTAAATTTCCCCAGAACACGTCTGGTGTTCCAACCACAGGGGTTGGGAC
>JAGVUS010000251.1 GCA_019136175.1 Chloroflexota bacterium
GGCACTTCGCAGGCAGCCCGATAAACCGGGAACCATCAGTGTCAGTAACACAATCAGGAGAAAGATGTTCTTTTTCATACCCCGGATTATACTCCCGGGAATGCCCGTCCGGTCAGCAGGAAGGGCTATAATCAAGCCATGCAATGGTTGGAAGATTTCTCCGGACTGGTCGATTTTCTAGAAAGGTATCTGGATCAGCATCCCTCTGCGCGAGCCCGGGATCTATACAAGCTCCTTTACCAGGGCATTTGTGGACCTGAGCACATCATCTCCTCACCGGAAGCATTCATCCATAACCTAATCAAAGAATACGAAGCCATTGAGCCATTGGCTTCCATTCTGCTGACCGAACCCATCCGACCGGATGGGTTGCTCCACCGCATCCATCTGAAGGCACATAAAGCCCGCAGGCTCTCCATCACCCGCCTGGCAGACCTTTGCCTGGAAACCAGCCGACAGACCTGGGGATCCGTCAGGGAGATTTCTTTTGTCTGGCAGGAGATAGTGAACCTGCACCAGCAGGGCAGGCTTTCCGGCATCCCCACGGAGGAAATGCAAAGCTTTTCCGCCTGGGTAAGCGATATGAATTTTCCTGCCGTCCATCACAGCCGGGAATACAGCGACAGCGAACACCCCTCGTATCGACTGATTTCCGCCAACCTGATTCCTCACCTCTTCGATACTGCTCCGTGAACACCGCCCCTAAAAACCACCCCTCCAAGCTTGCAGCCATCCTGGGCTGGAATCGCACCAGTTATGCCTTAATGAGTGGGTTCCTGGCAATCATACTGTTAATCATTGTGGTCTGGTACCCATTGGTGGAGGACTATTTTGCCCAAATCAATCCGGAAATTCCGATCTGGAGACAGTTGGATTACCTGCTGATTGGCATTTTCCTGGTGATGTCGCTGTTGATCATGGCGAAACCCGATCTAAAAACCGATGCCTTGATTGTGGTCATTGGTCTTGCGGGCGGTTTGGTGATCGAAGGTTGGGGAACACAGACCCTGCTGTGGACGTATTACACCAATGAGCGTCCACCCCTGTGGATCATTCCCGCCTGGCCGATTGCCAGCCTGTCCATCAACCGGCTGGCACGTGGATTGGAACACTGGTTGCCCGCCCTGCCAGTCCGGGCGGAGAAGGCAATTTATTTGCTGATCTTTGGCAGTTTTTATGGCATCATGCTCTTGTTTGTCCGCCCAACCACGGACAAATCCCTGACCATCCTGGCGCTCATTGCCTGTGCCTTATTAATCCTCTCACCAGGCAGCAGGAGGGGTGCCTTATTCAACTTTATTGCCGGTGCCGGGCTGGGATATTTCCTGGAAATCTGGGGAACCACCCGGTTGTGTTGGACATATTACACTCAACAGACACCGCCATTGTTTGCCGTACTGGCACATGGATTGGCTGCTGTGGCTTTCTGGCGCGTTGGAGAACTTTGGTATCAGTTATCCGCACAGTGGCTTGCCAGTCGTAAGAAAGATTCCCCTTCCCATTCTACCAGGGAGTACCCACCGGTTTGATATCCCGGGCGCTGCCCAGGTGCCCCAGGAACCAGCTGCAATCCCGCGTGCGGATACCCGCCAGCGCCCATTGTAATTCCACAGTTCCAGCCCAAAACCGCGCCCGATCGAGAACATCCTCTCCAAGCGGGTAAGTGTGGTGAATCCGCTTGAGAAAAGCTTCGCCAAAATTGTACAGTAAGACAGCAAAATCCACTGCCGGGTCACCCAAGCCCGCAGTCCCAAAATCGATGATGCCATTAATGGTGTGGCGAACATCATCATACAGAATATGGTAAGGTCCCAAATCCCCATTCACCAGGACTTTGCGGGGATTTTCCATCCAGGAGGGGTTTTCGTGATAAGGTGAAAACCAATATTCCACCCAATGGCGGATATGGGTCGGCATGACCGGGAACAATTCCTGTTCCACCGCCTGATACAATTTTTGCCAGTCATCCGATGAATGACAGGAAATGGATGCACCAATTCCGGCAGCCTCAATCTCCACAACGGGAACACCATGCAGTTGCTGTAAAAAGATGGCAATCTGTTCAGCAATCCGGTCCAGTTCCAACCCAGAAAGATTGAACAGGTCCTGGTACATCAGTGCCCTGCCAGGGATCAACGGGTAGCTGACAAAATCCTCTTCAATCCGGTCAAAATGGGGAACCGCCATGGAAACATGCCGATGGACAATCTTGAGAACCGCCGTCTCCCGGCGGAGAGCTGCACGGGCTTGATCGTCTTTTGGAAAGCGAAATACCCGTTCATTATTGATGATCAATACCTGGTTAACCAATCCATCCGCATCCAGCTGCAACTGGTTAATATCCAGGTCCGGGTAGCATTCCCGAATCCGGGGTAAGTGGGGAGCCTGATGCATCTTTACCCTCCCGAAATCACCAATTTCACCCTGGCAGGATCACCAGGATGGAAAAATTGTAGCACAACCAATCACTGAAAGGCAACCGGTTATGCCAGGGTAATATTTACTTCCCGGATGACATCCAACATCTGTGCATGCAGCCGGGGATTGGCAGTCACCAATGCATATGGCGGTTTGAGTACATCCGGCTGCCCATCCAGGTCAGTAATCATTCCCCCCGCTTCACTGACAATCAACACTCCCGCTGCCAGGTCCCAGGCGCTTAACTTGATTTCCCAGTAGCCATCCAGCCTGCCACATGCCACATAGCACAAATCCAGCGCTGCAGATCCCAGCCGCCGGACAGCCTGGCTCCGGGTGGCAAACGCTGAAAAATAGGGCAGGTTGTTGTTCTTACTGGAGCGGATGGAATAAGGGAAACCGGTCACCAGCAGAGCAAGGTTCAAATCGGGACAGGGGGACACGCGAATTGGCTTTCCATTCAACCAGGCGCCTATGCCGCGCTGCGCCGAGAAGCATTCATCCCGCATGGGATCATAAACCACAGCCATTTCCATCCTGCCACGCACCTGATACCCTATGGAAACAGCAAAGATGGGAAGCCCATGGGCATAATTGGTTGTACCATCCAGCGGATCCACATACCAGCAATGTTCAGCAGACCCGCCAATATCCCCCGATTCCTCGGAGAGAATGGAATGCTCTGGAAACCTGCGGCGGATTTCGCCCAGGATATACTCCTCCGAACGGTGATCCATTTCCGTCACCAGGTCCACCGGTCCTTTATAGGTGATCTGGTGATCATTTCCACAGCCTTCCCGCAGGATGGCACCTGCCCCGGCAGCAAGCTGAACAAGATCCGAGAGATCAGGATGGTTTATTTCCATGCCAGTCACCCAATCCGTCCGCCATCATATGGCGGCAAAGATGCAATGATGGGAAGAGTTGCTTTTTCAGACTTGACCAAGGATTTTGAGCAATTGATCAAGCTCCCGTTGAATTTCATCCCGGTCCTGGATGGATTGCTCAAGCAGCGTATCAAATGCCGGTTTCTGTTCATCCGGCAGGCTTTCCAAAAGGCGTTCTGTGCGAGCGATCTGGTTGTTTTTGTAACGAAGCTTGCTTTCCAGGCGATCCCGGTATCCAGCATAGAACTGGGAATCTTCCAACGGCTTGGGATTGTTCGCGATCCCCTGGGTTAATATTTCTGCAATTGTAAGCAGAAAATCATCCGTATCTATTGGCTTCTCAATGAAACGAACCGCTCCAAGGCTGAGAGCGAAAGCCTTATCCTCAGGTGTTACATACGTGGCAGAAATAAAGATGATGGGGATCCGGGCAGTACGCACATCCTTACGGAGGGTATGCGCCAGGGCAAATCCATCCATTTTCGGCATCAGAATATCCGTAATGATTAACGCCGGTTTTTCGCGGGTAATGATAACCAGGGCTTCCTCGCCATTACGGGCTGTGATTACCGGGTATCCCTTGAACCGCAGGGTAACTTCCAGCAGTTCAAGCACGTTGGGGTTGTCTTCAACAATCAGGAGTTTTCCAGTAGGGATCATAGAAATGATTTTATCCTGCCAACCTTAAAAAGACAAGTCACAAACTGGGCACCTTACGAGACTGCAAACTGTTTTACCCGACTTATCGCTCACCGCGCATTTCTGCTGCAAGTTGTTCAAAATAAGCAACCATGGCAGCATGTCGCTGCTCCGCAATGCTGCAGGCGGATGCTGTATGCAGCCTGTCTTTCACCCGGCGGAGTTTATACAGGTACTCGTGATAGGCACTGTGTTCCTCGCCGGGGATCTCCTTACCGGTCTGGAAAAACTGCTCTGAAGGCTCGGTAAAAACCGGCGTCCCTGCCATGACGGCATAGGCAATGGTGCGGGCGGTTCCAATGGCGCCAAGCACATCGAGCTTATCAGCATCAAACAATACCTGTGCTTCCAGGGTTTGTGGTGCCTCACCATCCCCACGGAAACGGTGCGCCCGGATGCAGTGCTGGACAGCCTTGATCCGCTCGTTTGCCCAGCCTTCCTCCCGCAGTACCGTTGCAGCAAAATCTGCCGATTGGTGATGGTGATTGGGGCGATTTTCACCCCCCGGCTCACTGCCTTCCACGTCATGCAGCAGTGCGGCAGCCCGGACGATCTCCATATCGGCACCTTCCAGTTCCGCCAACCGTTCCGCCATCCGGTACACCCTTTCAACATGGTCGAATCCATGCACAGCATCATTCCCAGGATACCAGCTTCGAGCACGCTCCAACGTCAGCATACTTGCCCCCGCTTGATCACTGTGTTCACCAGGTTGGTGCCAAACTGATAACCCAGGTGACGATAATCCGACACGGATAGCACCAGGATATCCGCCTGTTTCCCAACCTCCAGGGAACCAATCCTATCCGCCCGCTGGATGGCTGCTGCCGCATTGATGGTTGCAGCTGCAATTGCCTGTGCGGGGGTCAATTTCAGGTACCGGCAAGCCAGCGCAATTACAAACTGCATATTACCGCACCAGGCAGTACCCGGGTTCAAGTCGGAAGCAACTGCCAGCAGCCCTCCGGCAGCCAGGATGTCTTTTGCGGGTGTATAGTGTTGTTCCGCCAGACCAAACGGGGTGCAGGGTAAAGCCACCGCAACAGTATTTCCTTTTGCCAGGGCAATAATATCCTCCCGGGATGTTTTGACAAGGTGATCCGCCGAAGCAGCACCAAGCTCCGCTGCAAGCGACGCACCTCCAAGATTATCAAATTCATCGGCATGGATCTTTACCGGGAAACCAAGGCGAATGGCTGTTTCCAGGATTCGCCGGGATTGCACCAGGGAAAATGCTCCTGTTTCACAAAACACATCCACAAAAGGCAGGGGAAGTTGAGGGGTGTGCATCTGCCACCACGTTTTCACTTCCGGAAGCATGGATTGGCAGATAAGGTCCGTATAGGCATCCGGATCGGTTTTAAATTCCGGGGGGATGGCATGCGCGCCAAGCCAGGTGGGCACAATTTCCAGCGGTCCTTCCGCGTTCAACTCCAGCAAAGCCTGCAATTGGAGCAATTCACTGGCAGATTCCAAGCCATACCCGGTTTTAGCTTCTGCAGTGGTTGTTCCCAGCTTGAGGATCATCTCTGCGCGTTCCCGCGTTTCAGATTTGATTTTCTCCAGGGATGCTGCACGGGTAGCCCGAACGGTTGATAATATTCCACCACCCGCCGCAAGAAT
>JAGVUS010000122.1 GCA_019136175.1 Chloroflexota bacterium
TGCGCCTCCCCTTGCATCACCATCCATTTTTGTGAAGATCAATCCTGTCAACTGGATGGCGTCCCGGAAGCCTTCTGCAACATGGAGTGCTTCCTGCCCAATCATTGCATCCACCACCAGTAAAACTTCCACCGGTTGAACCTTCTGGGTAATTGCCCGCAATTCCTGCATCAAGGCGTCATCCAATTGGGAACGCCCTGCAGAGTCGATAATCATCACGGAATACCCACCCTTTTGTGCCTGGTCCAGGGCTCGGGTCGCCAATTCGGGGGGCTTAATTCCATCCTGGGAAAACACAGGGACGCCAACCCGCTCACCCAATTGTTGTAATTGTAAAATTGCCGCCGGTCGATAGGGATCCGCCGCCACCAGCATCACCCGCTCCCCCTGTTTTCGGAGCAAATTCGCCAGTTTTGCCGTGGCAGTTGTTTTGCCAGCTCCTTGTAAACCAACCAAAAGGATAATTCTGGGTTTGGGTCCAACCAGGTTAAGGCGGGCAGGTTCCCCCAATGTGCGAATCAACTCTTCATGGACAATCTTGATCACCTGCTGGGCAGGATTGAGAGCCCGGGAAACCTCGTGTCCAATCGCACGCTCGCGAACGTGTGCAATAAACTCTTTTACAACAGAATAGTGAACATCCGCTTCCAAAAGTGCCATGCGAACCTCGCGCATGGCAGAATCAACATCTTCCGCCGAAAGCTTACCCCTGCGGCGGAGATTCTGGAATATTTGATTTAACCGTTGACTTAAATTCTCAAACACTGGTCACACATCTTACATAATAAATCCATCCCTCCCGAGAGGAGGCGGGCAAACATGCATTTTAGCCGGGAAAATCGGTTCGGTCAAGGGATAGCAGGAATTCATTTAGGAACCATTGAGTATCTTTTCGCAATATTCAGGGTTTTTAACCATGATCTTCCAAATCCCTAAAACTTTAGAGGAAAGATGTCAAAAGTAGCCATTGTTACCGATAGTACCGCATATATCCCCACAGAACTATCCCGCGGGTATCCCATCTTTAGCGTTCCACTACATGTTATTTGGGGGGATCGGACATATTACGATAACGTGGATATTTTCCCGTCCGATTTCTATCAACGCCTGGAACATGCCCAGCTAATGCCCACCACTTCCCAGCCATCACCAGCAGCATTTAAAGATCTTTATGATACCTTGCTTGCGCAGGATTACGAAATCCTCTCTGTTCACATCTCATCGCGGCTCTCCGGTACTGTGGACTCAGCCACACAAGCAAAGGCGATGCTGCCCGGTGCCCCCATTGTCGTTGTGGACTCATTGTTGACCTCGATGGCAATGGGGTTTCCCATCTTAAAAGCCGCCAGGGCAGCATCACTGGGCGCCACGCTTGCAGACTGTCAAACAATTGTCCATAACGCTCTCCCAAAAGTGGGAGTGAAGTTTGTGGTAAGCACTCTGGAATTTTTAAAACGCGGTGGTCGGATTGGTGGTGCTGCCGCATTTGTTGGAAATGCATTTAACATCAAGCCCATCCTGGATCTCAAGGACGGTCGGATAGAGGCTGTGGAAAAAGTCCGTACCATGAACAAGGCATTGGAACGAATGATTGCCCTGACCTTTGACGAAATTCATGGTCAATCGCCTGTGTCACTGGCGGTGATCCACTCAAATGCCACGGAAGAAGCAAAAGCTCTACTGGCAGAAGTACGGGGACGTTTGGGCGTCAATGAAGTGAATGATGCTGTTATTGCTGAGTTAAGCCCGGTAATCGGAACCCATGCTGGTCCCGGTACGTTAGGTCTGGCTTATATGGTTGGCATGTAACTTTACAGAAGAACGGGAAGAGAAACCTCTCAGAATTTGGTAAAATATCCATATCAAAATATTGGGAGGTTCCAATTCCATGAGGCTTTACCCTTCTGTTGGTCTTCAGGTCGCGGATATTCTGCTTCCCCGTCCCCGTATTGATCTACGAAAATGGGCAGTAATTGCCTGCGATCAATTTACATCTGAACCCGAATACTGGAATCAGGTGCGGGAAATTGTTGGCAACTCACCCTCCACATACAATCTGATTCTTCCCGAAGTCCTGCTTGGGACGGTTGAAGAACAGGAACGGATCCAGTCCACACAACGCGCCATGCAGGATTATTTGGATCAACAAATCCTGATGATCCATGAAGGCTTGATTTATGTGGAACGGGAAATTGGCGGGAGAACCCGCCATGGATTAATGCTTGCCCTGGACCTTGAAAAATATGATTTCTCCAAGGGTTCGCAATCCATGATTCGGGCTACAGAAGGAACAATCCTGGATCGTCTTCCTCCTCGAATCCGGATCCGGGAAGGTGCTCCGGTGGAATTACCCCACATCCTGGTGCTGATAGATGATCCAGACCGGACGGTCATCGAACCAATCCGCTCAGCCGCCCAAGAACTGCCAAAACTATATGATTTTGAACTTATGCTGGGCAGTGGTCATTTACGCGGATATTTCGTGAACAATCCGGCACTGGAAAAGGGTGCCATTCACGCGCTCGAACAACTTGCTTCGCCTGAACGCTTCCATGCCCACTATGGAGTTCCGTCTGACAAGGGCGTCCTCCTGTATGCCGTCGGTGATGGGAATCACTCGCTCGCCACTGCCAAGTCAATTTGGGAGAAAATGAAACCCAGCGTCGGTATGAATCATCCAGCCCGATACGCCCTGATTGAGTTGGAAAACGTCCATGATGAAGGTCTGGAATTCAAACCCATTCATCGAGTGATTTTCAATGTACGGGAAAATGTATATGATGCCATGATTGCCGCTCTTGGCAATATTCGAATCCAACCATGTTCATCCGCATTTGAAATGATTGGGGTTGTGGAACGCCAGGCAGGGGCGGAACAGGCAATCGGAATCATTACCAGGGAAGGCTGTAAAGTAGTCTGGGTCGAAAAACCGACATCCAATCTCCCTGTTGGAACCCTTCAATCCTTCCTTGATCCCTGGCTGAAACAAGGAGGAGCAGAAAAAATAGATTATGTCCATGGTTCCGAGGCGGTAACCAGTCTTGGCAGTCAATCCGGTAACATGGGGTTCTATCTTCCTCCCATGCCCAAGAACGATCTGTTTAAGACGGTCATCCTCGATGGCGCACTTCCGCGAAAGACCTTCTCCATGGGTGAGGCGGAGGAAAAGCGATTCTACATGGAAGCCCGCAGGATTGCTTAATGTCTCATACAGGTTTCTCCCGTCCTGTTCCAGAAGACGCACGCCCACCCACAGAAGTTAAATTGATGGATGCCCAGGTGCAGATATTGCCGGATGGTGCCAGGCTGAGCATAACAATGACGCTTACCCCCTTTCAGGAAAAACCCAGCCTGGAACTGACCTTGAGAGATGCGAATGGCAGGGAGATTTCACACACCTATATCATTGAAACGCCAGATGAGCAATTAAAGATCACGATGCACCTGCGGGGATATGTCATTAACGAGCCAATTCCTTTGGATATCCAGGCTTACTATCCCGAGTTGGGTGTTGTGGATGAACAAAAAATTATGGTTTTGCCGATCACACCCCAATAAATTGTTCCCATGCACAATGAAAAACAACACCAACCTGATTACTGTCATGTTGGTGTTGTTTTCTTTGCTGTCTTCCTGTTCCCCGCAACCGCAAAATCAGGTGATCCAACCTGTGCCATCATCTACTGCCGCGTTGCCAACTGGCGCAACAGTTTCCTTATCGACAGCCACCCTTCAAGCCACTGACACAGCAACAGCAACTTCCACCCCGGCACCGGAATTCCTGGTTAGTACCCCCCTGGAAGAAATTTCATTGTCAGAGTTGGTGGAAATATTAAAAAATCCGTTTCAGGCTCCACAGCCTGGTCGCGATGATGGACATCATGGAGTGGACTTTGCTTATTATTCCAGGGGATCCAGGACGCAAATGGATGGATTGGGTATTCATGCAGTTCTATCTGGCAGAGTTGCGGGAGTCATGAATAATCGCCCGCCCTATGGATATGCGGTAATTATTGAAACCCCCTTGAATCATCGAATGCTGGAATATAGTTTTCTGCCATTAAGCACAACTACTGGCATCAATCGTACACCAGATACCCGTCTGTTTTGCCCAAATTATGACGATTTGGAGCCAGTGTCCTCTGGTGTGTCAATATACACGCTCTACGCTCATATGCTGGATCAGCCTGTTTTTTCTGTTGGGGAATATTTGGATTCGGGAGCAAAGATTGGATCTGTTGGCAGCACCGGCGCTTCCATTAATGCCCACCTTCACCTGGAAATGAGGATGGGACCAAGCGGAGCAACCTTTGGGGAAATGGCACATTACATCAACGACGCAACGGATTTGGAGATGGCAACATACTGCCTTTGGCGCGTATCAGGGTATTTCACCCCCTTTGATCCCATGTTGATATTGGTACCCGATAATGACGTGAATTCGAAATGAGCCTGTAAGGTAAATCGCCGTAGAAATGCTGTAAAATCAGTACATCATGGCAAAAAGCACTCCCTCAAAAACCAACAGGGTCCGGTTTGTAATCTTTGTCCTGGTTGGTGTTTTACTGATGACGTCCATTATTACCAGCGATATCCCCCAAAGGTTGCGGGAAATTGGGTACGGTCCAACTTTCACCACAATTACGGAGCCGCAGAAATCTCCGTCCATTGAGACCGGAAACCTTAATGAAATTGCCCAAATCCAACTTACAGTCCAACCAACCAGGGACATATCTGAACTTTCAATCAACAGCCTTGTAATTCTGTCATTAACAGATGGTTATTTCAGGCATCTTTTTGCCTATCATCCGACCGACCTCCCGTTGACCCGGATCACGGATGGCAACTGGGATGACATACAGCCTGCCATGTATCCAAATGGGGATTTGATTGCATTCTCCTCGCGGAAAAACGGGTATTGGGACATTCACATTTTCAATCTTCTTACGGGTGAACAAACCAGCCTTACGGATACACACACATATGACGGAGCGCCGTCCTGGTCTCCGGATGGGCAATGGATTGTATATGAATCCTACCAAAATGAAAATTTGGATATCCTCATTCAATCCGTTCAGGATAAAAGCATGTCACCCATCCAGTTAACCGGCGAGCTTTCTGCAGATTTCAATCCAAGCTGGTCACCAGGGGGCAGGCTAATCGCATTTGTGTCTGACCGATCAGGAAACATGGATATCTGGCTTGCCAGACTGGAGGGCGAAGGCGACCGGTTTATAAATATCAGCCAGACCCCCAACCTGCAGGAAAATGATCCTGCCTGGTCACCAGATGGACGATACCTCGTTTGGTCGTCAAATCAGAACGGTACCGATTCATTATTTTTGTGGGATTCAGAAAATCCCCAGACATCACCACGACTAATTGGGAGTGGGCAGGTTGCCGCCTGGAATCCGGACGGCAATTCCATTCTGGCTGGTTTGATTGGTCCCAACCAATCCTATCTGAGCGGCTATTACACAACGACTGGTACCTTTTATTTGCCAAGCATCCAGCTGCCCGGTATGCTCCATGGAATGGATTGGAATATTACAACAA
>JAGVUS010000131.1 GCA_019136175.1 Chloroflexota bacterium
ACCGGGCTGGTCGCCCTGGGCATAGATCTCCTTTTCCGGGAACATGGCTTCCTGTCTGCCTTGATAGACCAACCCGGCGATATCGCACATCCAGATATGCTCCACTGGAACACCCAGCTTGACGAGTTGATTGGCGCAGGCAATTCCGGCTGCACCGGCACCAGAGAAAACGACCTTGATCTCATGAATTTTTCGATTGGTTAACTCAAGGGAATTCAGCAGGGCTGCACCAAGGATAATTGCTGTGCCATGCTGGTCATCATGAAAAACCGGGATATTCAACCGGGATTGGAGGGCGCGCTCAATGAGAAAACATTCCGGCGAGCGGATATCTTCGAGGTTAATGCCACCGAATGTGGGGGCAATTGATGCAACCACCTCAATCATGAGCTGCGGGTCGTGTGTATCCACTTCGATATCATAGACATCAATATCAGCAAATTTTTTGAAAAGGACTCCTTTGCCTTCCATGACTGGCTTGGATGCCAGCGCGCCGCGATCTCCCAATCCAAGAATGGCTGTACCGTTGGAAATGACGGCTACAAGGTTCCCTTTATTTGTATAGTCATAGGATGTTTCAGGAAATTTCTCAATTTCAAGCACCGGATAAGCCACACCCGGGGTATATGCGAGGGATAAATCCAACTGTGTATCCAGCGGTTTACTGGGGATTACGGATAATTTACCTGGAACACCGTCCCGATGGTGGTATTCCAATGCAGCTTCACGGGTGATTTTAATCATCAGGGGTCCTTTTCATTAAAAATCCATGGAGAATATGTTAATTGTAATCGATCCTGATATATCCGACTGCCGAAGAGGAACTTTCCTCTTTCCGCATCCGTCCAATGAATGGAAAGGGAGAGGAGGTCGTGATGCGTAACTCATGGATTTCTGTACTGATTTGTTTGGGGATATTATTTTCCACTGCTGGAGTGGTTTCGGCGGATGGGATTGTTATTCCGGAAATACCGCCGTGCCCGCCGGATCAGTGTCCATCCCCGCGCCCAATGACCCAGCTTGTCATCCGCTACCACCATGTGACTGTGACGATCAAGGATCAACTGGCAATTACCCACGTGGACCAGGTTTTTTATAATCCAAACGATTGGATCGTGGAGGGGACATACATTTTTCCTCTCCCTCTTGATGCAGTTGTCAGCAATTTTACGCTCTGGGTGGATGGAAAACCGGTGGAAGGGGTGGTATTGACTGCCGACCAGGCACGCCAAACCTACCAGGAAATTGTCAATTCCATGCGTGATCCCGCATTGCTGGAGTACATTGGCAGGGGTGCCGTCCAGGCAAGCATTTTTCCAATTCCGCCTGAGGGGGAAAGGCGGATTGAGTTGGAATATCAGCAGGTTCTGACTGCCGACCATGGATTGATTCAATACACCTATCCATTGAATACGGAAAAATATTCCCTGGAGCCATTGGAGGAGGTCTCCATCACGATTGAGGCGAATTCCATGGTTCCAGTGCGGGCAGTCTATTCCCCCAGCCATGCAATCAGCATTTCCCGCGAGGATGATTACCGGTTTTCCGCCAGCTATGAGGCGGTCAATGTCCTGCCAGACCAGGATTTTTCACTGTACTACTCTGTTGGAGAAACCGAAGCTTTTCACCTGTTCACCTTCCGGGATTCAGAGGATGTTCAGGAGAAGGATGGCTTTTTCCTGTTGTTGCTGGCTCCTGGCATGCAGGGAGAGACTGCACCAGTTGCGAAGGATGTACTGCTGGTGCTGGACCAATCCGGCAGCATGGAAGGGGAAAAATTTCAACAGGCTCAGGCGGCAGCCCGATTCATCCTGACACACCTGAATTCCGAAGACCGTTTTTATCTTTCTTCTTTCAGTGATCACCTGAAGCGTTTCTCTCCCGAACTGAGCCCTGCAGCCAATGCAGGTGAAGCGGTCCGATGGGTGGATACCCTGGCGGCGATGGGAAGCACGGATATTCACCAGGCATTGCTGGATACATTGGCAGTTGCAGATTCGGAAAGGGTAACCTACCTGATTTTTATGACTGATGGCTTGCCGACCGCTGGAGAAATCCGGAGCGAAAAAATCCTTGCCGATGTGGCTTTGTCCACCAAAAAGAATCTGCGCTTGTTCACGTTTGGTGTGGGGTATGACGTAGATACTTACCTATTGGATTCGTTAAGCGGAGAACATCACGGCTTAAGCTCCTACGTTCGACCGGGAGAACCGCTGGACGAGATCCTTTCTGCATTCTATGCAAAAATCAGCACCCCGGTCTTAACAAACCTTGCATTGGATTTTGGCGGTTTGACGACGTATGATGTATTCCCAAATCCACTGCCGGATTTTTTTGTTGGAAGCCAGGTGGTGGTTGTAGGGCGATATGTATTGGGGGGAGAATACGATGTGACACTGACCGGTCAGGTCAATGGAAAACAGCAAACCTTTATTTTCCCGGATCAGCAATTTACGAACAGGAGTGTTGGGCGGGTGGGAACAGGTGCAATGCTGCCCCGATTGTGGGCAACCCGGAAGGTTGGATATTTGCTTAACCAAATCCGCTTGAGTGGTGTGAACCAGGAACTGGTGGATCAGGTGGTCAGGTTGTCCATCCGGTATGGAATTGTGACTCCGTACACATCCTACCTGGTTACGGAACCGGCTGCACTAGGCGCGGAGAACCTCAACCGGCTGGCACAGGATGCCTACTCGCAAATGCTTGCACAACCCACCCTGGTGAGCGGCATGGGGGCGGTTGAAAAAGCTGTTGAAGAAGGTGCGCTTTCCCAGGCGAATGCTGCCCCGGAAGTTCCGGCAGGACAGGAAGGCTCCCTGATCCGGATTGTGGGGGCACGCACTTTTGTCCTCCAGGACGGGATCTGGACAGACACCGCCTATGATCCCGACAGGGATGAGCTGATTCGAGTGGGCTTCTTATCCACTGATTATTACAAGCTGGCTGGCAGCAGGGAGGATATTGCTGCTGCGTTTGCATTGGGTCAAAGCGTAATCCTTATGCTGGATGGGAAAGCTTACCAGGTTGTGGCGGAGGGTGAACCCACCCATGCCATCCAGCTGCCGGTCATTTCCGGTGGTGATTCATCAACAATTACACCAAAACCTGCTTTAACGGACCCAATACCGCAATCCACCCCGGTGCCCCCATCGGATCCTGTCAAACCTCCAGCCGGGATTTGCGGGTGGGCTTTTCTACCGCTGGGGCTGATCCTGTTGCTGGTAAAGAAACAGCATCCCCGGGAAGATTTAGGGTCTTGAACTCAGCCGGGCGGAGTGAATGATTGTTCCGCCCGGTTTTATTTCCTGGAGGGGAACAGATCCTTGGGAGAAATCGCGCCTTCCCGTAATACCCTTAATTCCGGGGTTGTGCAATCCACAACCGTGGATGGAACACCGCCGGGGCAGGGTCCGCCATCCAGGATCAGGTCCACTTTTCCATCCAATTGATTGATGACATCCCGGGCAGTCAGGGGGCTGGTTTGCCCCGACAGGTTTGCAGATGTGGTTGCCAGGGGACCGGTCTGGCGCAGCAATGACAATGCAAATGGATGGTTTGGCATGCGGACGCCGATGGTTGGAAGAGGAGAAATGAGTGCAGGCAGATGGATGTTGCGGGGAACGATCAGGGTCAATGCTCCAGGCCAGAACCGGGATGCCAGTTCCAATGCGGCGGGAGGGAGGTTTGGTGTAACGATGGGCAATTGTTCCATCTCACCGATTAACACAGCAATTGCTTTTGTCCAATTTCTGCCCTTGGCAAGGAACAACTGGCGGATGCTGGCTTCGCTATCGATGCCGGAAGCCAGCCCGTACACGGTATCGGTTGGGAAGGCAATCAAACCGCCTTCCCGAAGGATGGCCAGGGCTGCTGGAATGGCGCTTGGATCCAGAATTGAGATCGTAGTGGTGGTTGTCATATTAATTCCATTGAATGGTCAATAGCCTGGGGTGACCGGATAAATCTTCCTGTACGGAAATCTGAGCGTTTGGATGATACTTCCTGGCGAGCGATGGGGCAGATTCTCCCTGGCTGGATTCAATTTCCATTAGCATCATGCCGCCGGGAGTAATCCATTGTTCGGCGTTTGCAACGAGGCGTTGGATCTGGTCCAATCCATCCGGTCCACCATCCAGGGCAATCCGGGGTTCGTGCCTCGCCACGCTCAGTTTGGTGAGGGTCTTGGCAGGGATGTATGGCAGGTTGGCGCAGATGAGGTCGAAGTGGGCGGAAACACCATGCAGAAGGTCGCCATGCACAAATTGGATGCGGTCCTCCAACTGGTGTGTGTTTGCGTTTTCCCGGGCGATTTCCAATGCTTCTGCTGAAATATCGGTAGCAACAATTGATACACCCGGAACCAGATGGGCAAGCGTTACCCCGATGATCCCCGATCCAGTTCCAACATCTGCCACGCAGCGGCGATGAGGATGGTCTTTGAGCCACTGCAAGGCAGTATCCACAAGCAGTTCCGTCTCAGGGCGGGGAATCAACACCTGCGGGGACACATGGAAAGACAGACCAAAGAATTCACATCTGCCCGTCAGGTAGGGCAGGGGCACTCCCTGGATGAGCTGGTCGAGCATGGCATTCAGGCGCCCTTCCTGTTGATAGGTTAATTCCAGCGCAGGATGGGCAATGACCCAGGTGCGGGTTTGTCCCAATTCATGCGCTGCCAGGACCTGCAATTCCAGTTCGGGTGTTTCGCTGAATGCGGACAACCTCTGGCGAGCCTGGATAAGCCAGGTGTGAAGATTATTCGTCCTCATCCCCTTCTCCAATGCTGGAGAGTCGTTCGGTTTCATCCCGCTGGGATAATTCATCGATAAATTGGTCCAGTTCACCATCCATCACAGCAGGAAGATTGAACGAAGAGATATTGACGCGGTGATCCGTAACCCGGTTTTGCGGGTAGTTGTATGTGCGGATTTTCTCTGCTCTTTCCCCGGTTCCCACCTGGGAGCGCCTTGATTCGTCCATTTCTGCCCGCCGCTTTTCCACCTCAATTTCGTACAAGCGGGCACGCAGAATGCTCATTGCCCGCAGCTTGTTCTGTAATTGGGATCGTTCATCCTGGCAGGCAACCACAATACCGGAAGGCTTGTGTGTAATGCGGATGGCAGTGGAGTTCTTTTGAACATTCTGTCCACCGGCACCGGCTGATCGGTATACATCTATTTCAAGGTCAGATTCAGGAATATGTAAATCGACTTCCTCCACCTCGGCAAGCACGGCAACAGTCACCGTGGATGTGTGAATCCGCCCAGATGATTCGGTTGCTGGAATTCGTTGGACACGGTGGACACCAGATTCAAACTTCAGGCGGGAATAAGCCCCCCGTCCCTTGACGGAAAAAATTATCTCTTTGAATCCACCAATGCCGGTTTCGTTGGCGGAAAGAACGTCTGTATGCCAGTTGTGACGTTCTGCATAGCGGACATACATACGGAAAAGATCGGCGACAAACAA
>JAGVUS010000298.1 GCA_019136175.1 Chloroflexota bacterium
TCGAAAAGCAGAAAAATGCCGTAGAGAGGAGATGCCAAGTTGCGCATAGCCTGCATTGCGTCATCTGGAATTCCTTCCAACGCGGCACACTCCATCCAGGTGGTGAAGATGTGTAGCGCCCTTGCCGGGCAACAGGATGCGGTTACGCTGTGGGTCCCTGGTAAAAAAACAACTTCCTGGCAGGAAATCGCCAATTTTTATGGAGTTGGCAACGAATTTCCCATCCAATGGTTGCAATCCAGGAAGTTATTGCGGCGGATGGATTTTGCGATTTCTGCTCTCATGGCAGCCCGCCGATGGAATGCAGATGTCATTTATACCTGGATGGTGCAGGTTGCAGTCATGGCGTTGTGGCTCGGCTTTCCGGCTGTTTTGGAAATTCACGATCGCCCCACTGGACGGGTTGGTCCGCTTTGGCTGCGGCAATTTTCCCGGATGAAGGGACGGCAAAAAAGAGCACTATTGATTTCCCATGCCCTTCGCAGCGTATTGAGCGAAGAATACAACATCCGGTTTGCGGATGATGAGGTGCGGATTTCACCCAATGGCTGTGATCTTGACCGGTATCAGGACCTTCCCGATCCATCCAAAGCCCGGCAGGCTTTGGGGCTTGCTGATGTGTTCACTGCGGTATATAGTGGTCATTTTTACGCCGGGCGGGGCATGGATGTGTTATTCGCGCTTGCCCGTGTTTTCCCCAGGGTGCAATTTTTATGGGTGGGTGGGCGTCCTGAACACGTTGAACAATTACAGCAACAGCTTCGTGGTGAGGGGATCCAGAATGTCGTATTGACCGGCTTTGTGGAGAACATTCATCTGCCGCTTTACCAGGCTGCTGGTGATATTCTTCTCATGCCTTATGGGCGATCGATTGCCGGAAGCGGGGGTGGGAATTCTGCGGATATTTGCAGCCCCATGAAGATGTTTGATTACCTGGCAGCCGGACGGGCAATTATGACGAGTGATCTGCCAGTCATTCATGAAGTGCTTGGACTTTCCAATGCCGTGTTTTGTCCTCCAGATGATGCAGATGCCTGGGTGCAGGCATTTGGCGACCTGTTGAATGACCCTCCACGAATTGAAAGACTGGGCAGAGAAGCCCGGAAGGACGCTGCTGCCTATTCCTGGGATCAACGTGCCGCACACGCAATGGCAGGTTTCCCGGAAACCCCAATAACCAGATAGAATGATGTCCATGAAAAACATCCAGCGAGTGATCCGACAGATATGGCTTCCCATGCTTGCACTTTTTGCGGGAGCAGGAATCAGTGCCCTCAGCCCGGGTAATTTTTGGATGGGCTGGTTTTCGGCTGGCGTATTGCTCTTCGTGTGCGTGTTTTTTCTGCAGGCTGCCTGGCGATGGGCGGGAAGTGAAAAGATGGTTGCCTGGATGGTGGTGCTGGCGTTCATCCTGCGGCTTGGTTTGGGGGTGGGTTTAAGCCAGGCGCTTCCCGTATTTGGCTATGATGAGGAAGTGCCCAACGCCGGATATATTTTCTATGATGCTTATCATCGGGATCGCCAGGCATGGCAGCTTGCGCAATCCGGAGAATCCCTGCGGTCAGCCTTTGGAGAGACCTATTCCATGGACCAGTATGGTGGATTGATGGCGACCAGTGCCGCCATTTACCGGCTGCTCAGCCCGGATGCCATGCGTCCCCTGTTGATGATCATCCTCACCGCATTTGCCGGATCGGTGGGGTTACCCTTCCTCTGGAAGGCATTGCTGGAACGGTGGGGGAGGCGGGTTGCCGTACCTGCTGCCTGGATTTTTGGATTGTATCCAGAGGCAATTCTACTGGGGGCATCTCAAATGCGAGAGCCTTTTCTGTTGGGTTTTAGTTCCATTGCTTTCTGGGCGGTTGCGTCCCTTGTCTCAGGGAGGAAAGGGATTGGCTGTGTCACTGTATTGGCAGCCAGCCTGGGATTGATGATGTTGTTTTCCTGGCGTGCAGCCTTGCCCATCGCCGGGATGTTGGCAATCTGGTATTGGGTTGAAAAACAATCCCAAAATCGGTCCTGGAGGGTGGTTGGATGGGCGGTATTGGCTCTTGGGGGAATCACAGCCACATTGCTTGCGTGGGGGTGGTTGAGGGACGCAGCCGCCTGGGATGCGCTCCTCACGGAACAAAACTCGGGGATGATTCAACGGCAACTGGAGCAGCTCCCCGTGTTTTTGCATCTCCCGTTTTTAACGGGTTATGGTTTGCTTCAGCCAGTTTTACCGGCAGCTGTGATAGAAACGGCTCTACCCATTCATAAATTGATTTCCGTTTTCAAGTCAGCAGGATGGTACCTGCTGGTTCCTGTTTTGATTTATGTGTGCTTTGCAATTTTTCGCGCCCAGCCAGCCAAAGACCGGTCAATTCTTCTTTGGACTTTGGGAATCAGCATGCTGTGGGTGGTCATTTCCTCGCTGCGTGCCGGGGGGGATCAATGGGACAACCCGCGGTATCGAACCATGTTTCTTGTCTGGCTTTCCCTCCTGGCGGGATGGGGATGGAACTGGGCGAGATCCAGGCGGGACCCGTGGCTGGGTCGTTGGTATCTTGTCATGGGGATCTTCCTGACATTCTTTACCCAATGGTATCTCAGCCGTTATTATCCAGTTGGAGGAAAACTGCCATTCTTCACCATGGTGGCAATATCAGCGGGTGTCATATTCCTGTTCCTGGTTGGGTGCCTGATCCGGGACCGGAAGGGGCGCGCGAGGAAAATATCTGAATAATTGCAGCTAACAGGGCTGGGGTATAATAGAACCTGTTATTTCCTACTGACAGGATGTGAATTGCCATGGATCTATCCATTGTTGTGCCAGTATACAACGAAGAGGAGAATATCCCGCTGCTCCATGACGCATTGATTGCCGTCATGACGCCCTTATCCATCACTTGGGAGGCGGTCCTGGTGGATGATGGAAGCCGGGATCAGTCTGCTCGTTTGTTGGAGGACCTGGCACAAAAATATCCGGAACATTTCCGGGCTGTCCTGTTGCGGCGAAATTTTGGTCAGACAGATGCCATTGCAGCCGGGATTGATCATTCCTGTGGCGATGTTGTCATCCTGATGGATGCCGACTTGCAAAACGATCCCCAGGACATCCCAATGATGCTGGAAAAAATCAATGAGGGCTATGATGTGGTCAGCGGATGGCGGGCTCGTCGCAAGGATGATTTCCTTACCCGGACACTCCCCTCAAAACTGGCAAATGGATTAATTTCCTGGGTAACGGGGGTTCATCTGCACGATTATGGATGTACCTTAAAAGCTTACCGCCGTGAAGTCATCACGGGGTATAGGTTATACGGAGAAATGCACCGGTTCATTCCGGTTTATGCCAACTCGGTTGGGGCGAAAATTCTGGAAGTTCCTGTACATCACCATCCCCGGAAGTTTGGTAAGGCAAAATATGGCCTGGAGCGAACCTTCAAAGTTGTACTGGATTTATTCACGGTTAAATTTCTAAGTTCCTATTCCAACAAGCCCATTTACCTTTTTGGTGGCACCGGCTTGGTGTTGGTTCTGCTCAGTGGTCTGGTCTTGCTGTACCTTGCCATTCGGCGCATCTTCTGGGGGGTTCCCGTACTGGAATCCCCGTTCTTCCAGATGTCCACGATGATCTTCATCCTGGGATTCCAGTCCATCCTGATGGGATTAATTGCTGAGTTGCAGGTGCGGACATATCATGAGTCCCAGGACAAACCCACCTACACTGTACGCAAGACCGTTGGCTTTTCTTCCAGGGATGTGGTTGATAATTCCTCCACCACTAACAGGGAATGACCGTCGAATCCAAACCTGAACCGAAGCAAAAAGCCGGGCGGCAAATCCCGGTTCTTCGCATTGCGGGTACGGTGATATCGCTCGGGCTGTTGGTATACCTACTTTTTCGGGAAGGCTGGCAGACGGTATCCGGGGCAGTATCTGTGGTGGGCTTTCCGGTTTTTCTGTTGTTATTGGGATTAACCCTGTTATCCAGGCTGGCTGTCAGTTTCCGCTGGTTCAATCTCCTTCGTTCAGCAAACGTGGATATTTCATTTGGGCAGGCAGTCCGCCTTTCTTTTGCCGGTCTGTTTGCATCCAACTTTCTGCCGACCACCATAGGGGGGGATGTGGTCCGGTTTGCCGGGGCAATCCGCCTGAAAGTGGATGGGGCTGTGTGCGCCGCATCACTGGTGATGGATCGTTTAATTGGAATGGCTGGCATGTTCACTGCTTTGCCAATTGGATTGGTTAAATTTTTCTCCATGCCTCTTCCATCATTACCGGTGCAATCGTCTCATTTCCTGGTGTCTGGTACATTGTACGCAGGATTCCGGGCGAAAATACAAGAGTACCTGAAGAAGCTGGTTAAATCTGTGTGGGATGCTATCCGGTTATGGGTTTCCAAACCAGGCTCCATGCTTATTTCATTTGTATTTACCTGGGCACACATGATTTTCCTTTTTCTCACCCTGCATATCATGATCTCCAGGATGGGTGAATCCATTTCTTTCTGGTTGACTGCCGGGTTGTGGAGTATAAGTTACTTTATCACCCAATTGCCAATATCCATTAACGGATATGGGCTCCAGGAGCTTTCACTTGTTGTCATTTTTGGGCACTACGGGGGGATTTCCAGTCAAAATGTTTTGGCAATGGCTTTGTTGATCCGGATTTTGCAAATGCTTGCCAGCCTGCCGGGTGCTTTTTTTGTTCCAGGGTTGATTCAGCCTGCCAAATCTGCTTCGCTTGAAGAGGAGTTGAAACCGTAGATGCAGAAACCGGGGATTGATTGGACCGTACGCGGTATTCTCATTACACACTTGGTTGTGATGTATATGTGCATTCGCCATGCATGGAACATGGGTTGGGGAATGGGAAGCCTTTTGGGCGGATTTGATTGGTTCTGGTTGATCTTCTTCCTGCTGTTCCTGGTTTCTGCTTTGTTGGGACTCTTCCTGTTCGGTTTGACGTGGACGACTTACTGGAAAAAACGACTGGCTGGGTTTGATGGATTGGTTCAATGCCTCCGCCGGAGAAGGCGCGTCCTGATTGTTGGGTTGATCTTGCTTGCGACTCTCTTGTGGTTTTTGTTGTACGGCTTAAACCTGGATTCGTTTCGGGCAGGATCCATGCGGCTTGGAATATTATGGGTTGTTGTACTGGCGGGCACATTCTTCCTTCACGGAATTCGCAAGGAAGGAAGGTTGATTGGGTCATTCCTAGGTTCTGCTTTGCTTTTCAGTGCTGTTTTCCGCATCATTTTGTTTACCCCGGAAATCCAAACCAATCCGCTTTCCCTGGGCTGGTCTGAGGGCAGCCGGTATTATTATGGATCGCTTTTCCTGGCGCGTTCAATTTATGGGGAAACACTTCCCCTGTCTGTTCTGCATCCCAGCCGCTACCTGCTTCAATCTGTTCCCTTCCTGTTTTCACTACCCATTTGGGTGCACCGG
>JAGVUS010000106.1 GCA_019136175.1 Chloroflexota bacterium
CCGGATGTCTTTTTTGAACAACTGGAAGCCCGCTGGAAACAGTATCGAAGCCAATCCAAGGTAACCTTGATGGAAGCCTCGGAAAGTGAATTGTGGACCCGCTGGCTTTTACCCCATTATCCGGCAGCCAAAATCAGGCCGCTGGCGGGCAGGCTGACCCGCCTGTGGCGTGATCATGATGGGCGCCGTATCCCAAGAGCAGATGCCCGGGAAACAATCGTGGAGCTTCACCGCCGCGGCTACCTGTTGGGGATCATCGCCAACACCATTACCGAAACTGAGATTCCTGACTGGATGGAATCAGATGGCGTAACTGACTATTTCCAAACCGTTATTCTTTCATCCCGGGTGGGATATCGCAAACCTGACCCGGCAATTTACTGGCTGGCAGCCAGGAAAATTGGGGTGGAACCCATCAAGTGTGCCTACCTGGGAGACAATCCCGTCCGGGATGTGGAAGGCACACGCGCCGCAGGGTTCGGGATGATGATCCTGTTTGAAGAACCAGCAACATTGGCAAAGGAGCCGCCCACCGGTGAGCATAAACCCGATTACACCATTCGTGAAACCAGGGAATTGCTGGACATTTTCCCTCCCCGCGTCCCGATCCAATAATCTGCCTGGGAGGCTGACATTACTGTGAACGATCATATTGAAGCCATTTTTCTGGATATGGGAAACACTCTCCGCATTTTAACAAAAAATGAGGAGCATCAAGCCCGGGCGCGGCTGAGAATCACTGAACTGGTTGGTACGGATGAAGATCCCCGGATATTCTGTGACCGGTTGGATGCCCGGTACAAGGAATATCGCAAATGGGCATTTGAAAATTTGCGCGAGGCACCCGAGTCGGAACTTTGGACGCGCTGGCTTGTGCCGGAATTTCCGGCAGACAGGATTGGACCCCTGGGGGTGGAGTTAACCTACCAATACCGTCAATCCATGGGGCTGCGAGTCATGGTGGAAAGCGGCAGGGAAGTGGTGTTGGAATTGAGCCGCCGCGGTTATATTCTTGGGATTATCAGCAATGTCATTACATCCCGTGAGATTCCGGATTGGCTGGAAGAGGAAGGCTTAACCCCATATTTCCGATCGGTGGTTCTGTCTTCTGTGATGGGAATTCGAAAACCTGCCCCGGAGATTTACCTGGAGGCAGCCAGGCGGGCTGGTGTATTGCCGGAAAAGTGTGCATATGTCGGTGATAATCTCAAACGGGATGTGACAGGCACCCGCCGGGCGGGATTTGGCATGGCAGTGATTTATATCAGCCTGGAAGAGCTTCAGGATGCAGAAATTACGGATGAGAACCGACCGGATGCAATCATTCATTCGTTTGCCCAACTCCTGGATATATTTCCGGGTGGTATCCATTTGCAGCAAAAATAATCCACATTGCCCCGGGAAGGGATGAAGTGAATAATATGAACACAAACGGCAGAGACAATGGAGGCAAGTTATTGGCAAACGCAGTCCGGCTGGCTTATCAGCAGGGGCAGACGGATTATTCAATGGAGCCTTTTGTCCGGGTGGACCAGGCTGGAAAACCAGTGGGGATGATTCAAGATGGTGATTCGGTTGTTTTTTGCTGCCGGCGTGGTGAGCGGGAGGTGGAACTGACGGAGGCTTTTACCGAATCTGAATTTCCTCATTTTGACCGCAGTAACCTGACCGGGGTATATTTTGTCATCCTGACCCTGTATCATGAAAAATTCAAGGACCTCCCGGTGGCTTTTGCGCCTGTCAACCTGGCGGATACCCTGGGGGAGCTGGTCAGTCGGGAAAACCGCAGTCAAATGCGCTGTTCCGAGTCGGAAAAATTTGCTCATGTGACCTTTTTTCTCAATGGGGGGAACAACCGGGCATTTCCAGGAGAAATGGATGTTCGCATTCCGTCCCCCAAGGGACAGTCCTATGAAACCATTCCAGAATTAAGTCTGCCCCGGGTTACAGAGGAAGTGATTCAAGGAATTCAAAAGGGATATGATCTAATTATTACCAATTTTGCCAATGGCGATGTAATTGGACATACATCCAGCCGGGAAGCAAAAATCCAGTGTGCGGCGGCTGTGGATGTTCATCTGGGCAGGGTGGTGGAGGCAGCCATGGCGGAAAATTATGTAATTGCGATTACTGCAGACCATGGAAATTTGGAAGAAATGGTGACTGCTGAAGGTGCCGCTCATGTTGCCCATACCGCCAACCCGGTTCCCTTCCTCCTGATCGATCCGCAAACCCGTTTTCGGGCTCAGGTGATTGATGGGAGTCTTTCGGATATTGCCCCCACCATTCTGGGGGTTTTGGATATCCCTGTTCCTGAATCGATGACTGGCACTACCCTTGCGCCCGGGCATGAATTTGGACCTGGCAGGAAAATGCTTCTGATCATCCTGGATGGATGGGGAATTGGCAGGGAAGATTCCACCAATCCCATTTACCTGGCGGAAACACCGGTCTGGGATCGACTGGTTGCATTGTACCCGCCTTCCAGGCTGCAGGCTTCCGGTGAAGCCGTGGGCTTAAAAGCTGGAAAAACCGGGAATTCCGAAGCTGGGCACATGAATATCGGAGCGGGGCGTGTGGTTCTTCAGGATGATGTCCGGCTGGACCAAGCAATGAAGGATGGCTCATTCTACACAAACGAGGTAATTCTGAAATCCATTCGGCGTGCCAGGGAAAATGGCACCAGCCTTCACCTGATTGGTTTATTAACTGAGAAAAGCTCTCATGGCTCCATGGATTATCCGCTGGCGATTCTCCAAATGGCGAAAGATCAGGGTCTGGAGCGGGTTTTTGTTCACATTATCTTTGATGGAAGATCAACAGAACCGGGAAGTGCGCCTGACCTGCTGGAAAAAATGGAGATCCGAATGCGGGAGATTGGTATTGGGGAGATTGTATCGGGAATTGGCAGAGGGATTGCGCTGGATCGGGATGGAAATTACGGCAGGATTGAAAAAACGTATCGCTCTTTGGTCCAAGGGATCGGTCACCCCTATCCGGATGTGAGCATTAAATGACACACGGTTACCCGCTTGATCACCCCCGGCTTTTTTCAGAGTTGCTGTATCAAAAAATGATTCAGATCAATCCTGGCATGGCGGAATTGGAGTTATATGAATTCCGTTATGCCTTGGAACGCCTGATTCCTGATCGCGGATGGGAAGCCATTTCCTGGGGGGAACCAGACGAACTGGACAGGGTGATATGCCAGAGAAGTTTTTTTGAAAAAATCCAATTGAAGCCGGTGCAAAACGGCAAAATTGTGCTGGATGATACGATTGTCCACCTGACACGGCTTCTTTTTGCGGGGCTGGTAATGGACGTGTATCCCTTGGATTGGGTGCGGGAACGGTTTTATTTTGATTTGCGCAGTTTTCTTTTCTATGTAAGGACCCGGTATTTCACGCCTGCTGTGCTATCCCATTTTGGCTGCAAGCCATATCAAACTTTTCCATCCGGGCAGGTTCGGTTTGATGTACAACAGGACATTGGATACAGGGAATATCAACTTGCCAACCGGGAGGTTGACGAAGCATTTATCCAGATCATCCGGAGTGTGGTTGCTGCAAGCGGCACGCCGTTCCTGATGACCATTGCCGGACCGACTGCTTCCGGTAAGACGGAAATCGTTGAACGGCTGCGCGGTGAAATGGAAAAGGACGGCAGGCGGGTCAATTCCATCGAAATGGATCATTTCTATAAAGATCGTGAATTCCGGGATGGGCATTCATTGAACCAGAAGGTCATTCATTTTGAGATCTTCCAGAATGCCATGCGGGATCTTATGGCTGGGAAGCGGGTCACCATCCCACAATATGATTTTTATGCAGCAACTTCGAGCCATGACCTGGAGGGCAGGTTGAGACCGGGTGCTGTGCCGATGGAAATTTCACCTGCGGATATTCTCTTTCTGGAAGGAAATTTCCCATTTCATATCCCGGAAATTGCCCGGTGGATTGGATTGAAAGTGGTGTACCTGGCGGATGATCCGGTACGCTTGAAACGAAAGTGGAAACGGGACATTGATTATCGAAAAAAATATGACATCAACTATTTTTGCAACCGGTATTTTCGCACCCAGTATCTCCGGGCGGTGGATGTTTATCAACCCCTGATGGAAGTGTGCGATATGGTTGTAGACACCACCTCGGCAGCCATCTGGTTGTTGCCGCAACTTTCGCGTGAGCTTCATCCGTTGACCTGATTTGTGACAGAGGACCCCCCATGTTTCATTCTTTTTTTCAAAAACGCACGGTTTCATCGGATACCAAAATCGTGATGCTGATCCTGGATGGATTGGGCGGGTTGGCAAGGGAACCGGGTGGAAAAACAGAATTGGAAACGGCTTGTAAACCGAACCTGGATTGGCTGGCAAGCCAATCGGCGTTGGGATTAACAGTCCCAATTGGACCGGGAATTACTACTGGCAGCGGACCCGGTCACCTGGCGATTTTTGGGTACGATCCAATCCAATATGAAATAGGACGTGGCGCATTGGAGGCTTTGGGTGTGGATTTTGACCTTCAACCGGATGATATTGCAGCGCGGGGAAATTTTTGCACTGTGGATGAGAATGGCATCCTGCTGGATCGCCGGGCAGGTCGTCTGCCAACCGAACAAAGTTCCCGGCTGGTGGATCTACTGAGAACCATCCGGGTGGAAGGAATGGAAATTCATATCGAAGTGGTGAAGGAACATCGTTTTGCCGTGATTCTGCGTGGCACAGGCTTGGGATCTGCTCTGACAGATACGGATCCGCTTAAAGTTGGGGTGGCACCCATGGAAGTCAGGGGCGGGGATGCTGCCTCCGAAACAACCGCTGGTTTGATTAACAAGTTTATCCGGCAGGCAAGACGAATTCTCGCAAACCAATCACCAGCCAATATGCTGTTGCTGCGAGGATTTGATCGTTTGCCCAAGGTTCCCCCATATTCCGAGATTTTTCACCTTCATGCTGCTGCCATCGCCATCAATGGAATGTATAAAGGTGTATCCCGCCTGGTTGGCATGGATG
Organism: Chloroflexota bacterium; assembly: GCA_019136175.1. Classification (GTDB taxonomy): domain Bacteria; phylum Chloroflexota; class Anaerolineae; order Anaerolineales; family Anaerolineaceae; genus CALMHE01. The sequence goes on from JAGVUS010000106.1 coordinate 5,015, forward strand.
TCCTGGATGTACCAGGTAATACGCTCATGGATGAATTCAGCACATTGGAGCAGCACTGGAACGATTACGATTTCTTCTACCTGCATTATAAAAAGACGGATACTTGTGGAGAAAGCGGCGATTTCGATGGCAAGGTGGCTGCAATTGAAGAGTATGATGCCCAGTTGCCCCGATTGATGGCATTAAACCCGGACGTGGTGATTGTTGGCGGGGACCATTCCTCACCAGCCGTACTAAAATCACACAGTTGGCATCCTGTTCCGTTGATGGTGTATTCCCGGTTTGTGCGGGCAGATGGCATTCCGGAATTTGGTGAAACAGCCTGCCGCAGAGGGAGCTTGGGAATCCTTCCCGCCCAGCACGTCATGCCGATTGCTCTCGCCAATGCAGGCAGGGTTGCCAAATACGGTGC
>JAGVUS010000049.1 GCA_019136175.1 Chloroflexota bacterium
CTGGTCTGCAGGGTTGCCGTGCTGCCCAGCTTGTTGGCAACCAGGTACTGCCCGTCCGCCATGGTGAGGGTGATGGCGGGAATGGTGGAGGAGTAGCCTTCGCCCAGCGTGGCAAGCAGCTCGCCATCCACATTGTTGTAGATGACCGCCCCCGCGCCGCCGGAATCCTGGACATTCTTCACCTTGTCATAGAAGCTGATGTCGCCGCGCTGGCACAGGACAATCTTGCCGCCCCATGCACCGGTGGTGGTGCACAGACCGCCATCCACCAGTACGCCGGTTGCCGTGCCATAGGCTGCATATTCAATATGGCTCGCATCATAGGTCACACCGCTCACCGTCAGGAGATCGGTGGCAACGTAAGGAATGGTGCTCAGCACGCCCACGCCGGGCGCAGCCAGTTCCACATCCGAATTGTACTGGGAGAAATCCGCCACGGTCTTGGTATCATCAATTGCCGCCACCGAAACCACCGAGGTGTAACCCGCCGGGTAGTTCAACGCCGTAGTGCCATCATTGCCCGCTGCAGCAATCGGCAGGATGCCGTTGGTGTACAGGGTATTGAAGGCGCGGCTTTCTGTGGTGGACTTGGTGGGTCCGCCCAGGCTCATGCTGATGATGTTTGCGCCTGCCGCTGCGCAGCGGTTGGCGGCATCCACCAGCGTGGAGCTGTACGTCCAGGCGCAGTTATCGCCAAAGACCTTGACGATGTAGAGCGATACATCCCCCGGCGTGACGCCAACCACACCGCGGTCATTGGCAAATTGGGCGGCAATGGTTCCCGCCACGTGCGTGCCATGCCCGCAGGTATCGGTATTCCAGCCGGTGGGATATCCGCCCAGGATATTCACCCCGGCAAAATCCTCGTGCCCGGTGTAAAGCCCGGAATCGATAATGCAGATCGTCCGCCCGGAACCGGTGGGGGCGCCGGCATCCACCACACCGTTGCGGTCGGAATCCCACACATCGCGGGCGGTGACCATGTCGATGCCGTAGGGTACGGTTTCCCCAAAGGCATACCGCACGACATCCTCTTCAATGGACACCACGTTGGGATTGCGGGCAAGACCCTCCAGGGCAGATTGCGGAACAGAAATAACAAAAGCGTTCAATGAATCAAACCGGTAATGCACCTCTGCCTGGGCGCCAAGAATTGCCTTTTCCACATGAACTGCCGTGCCGGGAACAAATTCCACCCAAACACGCACCTTGCCGTCGGGACCGGAGGAAGCAGTTTGGGCGGGCGTGACCACCGAGAGTGCCAGCGCCAATACCAGTACGGGAACAATCAATTTGAAGAGCGTGGAAGCTTTCATGGGTTCCTTTCTATGCAATTTTCAATGATGAAATGGGATTGAAAATGGGTTTGTAACCGGGAAATTGCCTGGGGAAAACAATGGGGAAGGTCAGTTCAGGCAGCACCGTACCTTGCCGTGGCGGGGATCAGGAAGATGGATTGAATCGATACAGCCCTCCTGGAATGGGATGAGACACTTTTATGACGCAGAATCCAACAAAAAGATACGGGGGAATGAATATTTATATCACAAATTCCTACAGAACAGATACAATCAGACCGTATCTCATGACGGGAAAGGGCGTCTTATTGTACAGATGAGTGAACTGGAGGAGCGGCAGCTTCTGCATGGTGCAGCCCGGTTTGATCTGGATGTTCTGGCTGTCATTTATGACCGCTACAGTCCGCAGATCCATGCCTACGCGCTGCGCCTGCTGGGTGATGCCAGCCTGGCGGAGGATTGCACCGCCGAGACCTTCGCCCGCTTCCTGCGGGCGCTGCGCATCGGGCGGGGTCCCACCGACCACCTGCGGGCATACCTTTACCGGATTGCCCACAACTGGATCACCGACAGCTACCGCCGCCAACCCCCGCCGCCCCTGCAGCTGGAAGACCAGCTGGTCGCCAGCGGCGAGCCGGACCCCGGCAGGCAGGCGGAGGAGCACCAGGGACAGGAGCGCATCCGGCTGGCACTGCGCAGCCTGACCCCCGACCAGCGGCAGGTGCTGGTGCTGCGCTTCCTGGAAGACCTGAGCCTGGCGGAAACCGCCGCTGCGCTGGACAAACCCGTGGGAGCAGTCAAAGCCCTGCAGCACCGGGCAATCAACACCCTCCAGCGCATCCTGGAGAAAGAGGTACACGATGACCGATAAAATCAACCCCCATTCCGAAGAATCCGCGGCGCGGGCAGCCCTGCAACGCCTGCACGAAACCCCCGCGCGGGATGCCGGGCGGGCGGAGGCGGGGCGGGCGGCTTTCCTTGCCGAAGCGGAACGGATGAAGCCTGCCGTATCCCCGGCGGCGGAACGGCGTCATACAGGACGGATCCACTGGATCCCCACCCTGTTTGCAAGAAAGGACGCCCAACCCATGTTGAAATTTGCCCTCCCCATTCTTTTGATCCTTGCGCTGGTGCTCGGCACCGGCATCACCACCGCCGCAGCACAGGCAGCCCTCCCCGGCGACACACTCTACCCCGTGAAGCTCTGGACGGAGGACGCCCGCCTGGACCTGGCTGCCAGCCCGGCTGCCCTGCTGGACCTGCACCTGCAGTTCGCCGACAAGCGGATTGACGAGGCTGCCCAACTGCTGGCAGCCAGCCAGACCCCGCCCGAGGCATTGTTCACCCGGCTGGAACTGCACCTGAATTACGCCCTCCAGTTTGCCGCCGACCAGGAGGAACCCGGGGCGCGCGAAGCCCTGGAGCAGCTCCGCCAGCGGATGGAAACCCAGGTGCGGACAATGACTCAAATTATGCCCAACGAACCAAAGGGCGAAGCCGCCCTAGCACGCCTGCGGGAGACGGTGCAAAACCGCCTGCGCGTGGTGGAAAGCGGGATTGAAGACCCGGTGCAGCTGCGCGAACAACTCCGCAGCCGCTTTGCCCAGCCCACCGAAGACCCGACGGGTGACCCCACCCAGGGCAGCGGCTACGGTCCGGGTGACCCGGGCAACCCCTGGACAACCGGCACCCCCACCCCTGGCAGCGGTTATGGTCCCGGCGAACCGCAGAACCCCTGGACGACCGGCACACCCACCCCCGGCAGCGGTTATGGTCCGGGTGACCCGGGCAACCCCTGGACGACCGGCACGCCCACCCCCGGCAGCGGTTATGGTCCCGGCGAGCCGGTGGGAACTCCCGGCGGACCCGGGCATCCGTAAAAATCAACCTGGCAAGCCCAGCGCGCGCCGGAGGCATCCCTGCCCGGCGCGCGTTTCCTTGTAAGGGGGGGAGAGGTATGGTAGAATCGGTTGCACGATGGGAGGGATGGCCGAGCGGCCTATGGCGCCTGTCTTGAAAACAGGTGTGGGGCAACCCACCGGGGGTTCGAATCCCTCTCCCTCCGCTGAACACTTACTTTAACAATTCCATCCGGGGAGGTGCCAGAGAGGCTGATTGGGCTCGCCTGCTAAGTGAGTGCGGGGGTTAAACTCCGCCGTGGGTTCGAATCCCACCCTCCCCGCCTGAAACATGGACCGTCCGCCTGGACGGTCTTTTGATTCCCCGGATGGAAGGGGATCAAAGGAGGGCAAAGAGACAGTTCGCCGTCCCCGGAAATTTGCCTCCAATCGTTGTGGTTGGATGGCGGCAGGTGCAAAACGACCGGCTCTCCCGCCGGGGGAGACCAGGAGACAGGGGGGAGGAGTGGGTAGAAAATCGCGAGCGGGAAATCGTTCAACGTAAATGGAATATTTTCTGGTTATTTTCTTCGGCGAGCAACGATGACATAGGCATAAGACGGACGCTCGTGCAGTTCTGGAAGATAAGGCAGGGTCTGTCCGGGGTTTTCTGCTGCAGCGCGCTCATGTTCGGCTTTCTTTTTCTCTTCGGCTTCAATATCCTGTGCGATCTTCAGCTCTTTTTCCTTATCCCACCACACTCGCTTTTTCTTCAGCACTTTGAAATATCCGTGCTCTTCCAACCGGCGAGCAGCCTCGTCCATGCCATAATGCCAACCCCACATCCACTTTCCAAGCACAAGGTTGAATGGCTCGCCGCGCCAGTCGGGACCGTTATCAAAGCCGTATAGAAATAAGAGCCCGCCCGGTTTGATGGCATGATACAACCGGTAAACGCCATTATAAAAATCGATCGGATCCAGGTAGAGCAGCGAAGAAAAAGAACAGGCGCCATCAAATGCAGCCTCGTATTCCAGCTGGGTCGTGGCTTGTTGAACGAAGGTCACTTGTGGAAATTGGTGGTAAGCCCGACTTAACATCTGCGAGCTAAAATCCGCCCCCGTCACCTGGAAGCCGTTCTCCAGCAGCCTGGCAATTACCGGATCGCCATGACCACAGCCGGTATCCAAAACCTGCCCCCCAGCCGGCAGCCGTGCCATCCAGTCAGCAAAGGCTTTTGCCAAAAGCGGGGCGGAAAAATAATCTTCCTGGTAGCTTTCCGTCAACTGATCATAAGCCTTGCGGTTAAGCTGCCAAACCAGCGGCCATTCGCACGAGCCGGGCGGGAAACAAGCCGGGTCAGGGTGCTTACCCTTGAAAGCGGCGTTCAGCTCTTCCACAAACTCGCGCATGAAGCGCACGCCTTCTTCAACGCTTTCCAAATCCAGTATGATCTTCACAAAGCGGTTCCCAGGTGCTGAAAAACCGAACACCGCCCCGGTGTCGGCGGAAATCTCCAAAGTAACCACCTGGTAATATACGGGCTCTGCTCCTTCACTGACCGAGTAAGATTTCTTTTCGACCTTGAAAACGAGGCTGGTTTCGGGCAGCATATCGCCGAACCCAAGGCTGCCTTCGCCGGTTTCGCTCAACTTCTCCAGGCGCTCCAACTGCTCCTTCAGATTAAAGTCCCAGGAATGGTGCAGGAAATTACGGGTGTAGAAAACTTGCGCGCCTTCCACCGCGTAGATAATTTCCAGCCAGACATTTCGGTCAGCCTGGAAATTCAATCCACTACCAATATAAAACGGCTGGTGATGGGTACCGCCCAGATCCCAGACTCGCACCTCGATCGTTTCAGTGGAGGCAGGACGATGTTCACTTTCTGGATGGATCAGCTCAATCTTTGCCATGGAACCCTCTCTGAAGAACTGTGATGGGTGGAAAAGAAGGAAGAAGGAATGATGTGATTCTATATCAGTTTTTGTTACAAAACCAATTCCCAGGTGGATGGATTACGGAACGCGGATGAATCTAACCATATGCGAGACAGTCTCACTATTTATGAGACCCTACGCATCTGATTACCGATGAGTGGATGGATAGCCTGATCGCAGAAAAATCAGCGCACTAGATCACTCCATTTATCTTTGATGCGTCTTGGGAGAAGCCATTCCCAAAGGACATTTTTAGCCCGTTTTTCGCCCTTTTTTGACGAGGACGAGGCAGGCTAACGGTGGGTAGCCAGGGCATTATACTGGTCACGCGAAAACAG
>JAGVUS010000113.1 GCA_019136175.1 Chloroflexota bacterium
GAGAATTGTCAATGAGCGCAGGTAGAGTACTTCCTGCGGTTATTCCCTGGCAGCCTGTTAAGAACAAGCCAAGAAGGAACACGCTGACCCATATTACTCGAAATACTCTCATTATCAGAGTGTACCCTCTTCAGCTTGAGGAATCAATCCCCCTGCTTAACAATTTTGAAAAGCGCGGGTAATTTCATCCTGATCGTATCTCGGCATGGGCAGAGAGCCCGCCTGATGGACCAAGCGGACTTCTGCCATACCCTTCCTGATATTCCCAATCTCTGTGCAGGGGATGCCCGCATTGCGCAGGGCTTCCTGGATATTAAGACTTTCCTCCGGCGGCACTACCATCAGGAGCGCGCCGGAAGCAATGGTGCCCAGCGGTGATAATTCCAAGGCATCACAAATTTTTTGAGAGAGGTTGGATACAGGAATGGATTCCGGCTTGATTTCCAGTGTTGTACCGGAAGCTTCCGCCAGTTCCCACAAGGCAGTTGCCAGCCCGCCTTCCGTTGGGTCGTGCATGGCGTGGACTTTCCCAGCCTGGATGGCAACCCTGGCGTCCTTCCAAACGCTGATGCCGGGAGTATAGATGTAATTTTGGGCTTCCAGAAGTTCTTCCGGGGAGAGGGAGTTTCGAAGCAGATCGGGGAATTCCCGGGCAAGGATGGCGGTACCTTCCACCGGGATTGATTTGGAAAGGAGAATGCAATCTCCCGGGCAGGCTCCGCGCGGGGTGATCAACCGGTCAGGGGATACTTCGCCGATCAACATGGTTGAGAGAATCGGACGATCCAATCCTGTTGTAATCTCGGTATGCCCGCCAACAATTGTGATGCCGTAACCATCAGCTGCAGCATATATCTGGCTGGAAATGGACTGGACCAAATCGGGTGTGGTTTTCCCCTCCGGCAACAGCAGGGTGACCATCATCCACCTGGGTATGGCACCGGTTGTGGCGATATCATTGACTGCCACATGGACACCATACCAGCCAATCTGGTCAGAAACGAAGGTAATTGGTTCTGCTTTAAACACCAGCAGTACATCCCCCATCTGGACCACTCCGCAATCCAGACCCACCCCCGGACCCAGGATGAGGCGCGGATCCGAGGCGGGTGCGTGGCGGAGGAGGTTTTCCAGCAATTCGGCGGGGAGTTTTCCGGTGGGTAGGATGGTCATCAGTTTTGATTATCTCCGGTATCGTTATGGACAATGATTGATTGCTTTCCACAGTATAGTCGAAAAATATGTTTTTAGAAATCATATCTTTCAGTCCCAGCCGCGGTTATAATATGGTCTGCTCAAATACAGGAGGAATGGATGCAATTCTATTTTATTCGTCATGCCCAATCTGCCAATAACCTGTTATGGGACACAACCGGTACAGACCGGGGAAGGAGTGATGATCCCCCCATCACCGACCTGGGCGTTCAGCAGGCGGAACGATTGGCAGCGTTTTTACAACGACAATCGCCTGAATTGCGATCCGGATGGAGAGATCCTGCCAATGAAGCCGGATTCGGAATCACCCACCTGTATTGCAGCCCAATGGTACGGGCTTTTGAGACTGCAAGAATTACAGCTGAAAGGCTGGATCTACCCCTGACCATATGGAAAGACTGGCACGAAGGTGGCGGATTATATCTGAAGGATGAGGATACCGAAGAAACCTATGGCACACCGGGCAAACCACGTGGCTTTTTCCAGGAACGATATGCAAAAGTCATCCTGACAGATGACATCAAGGATGATGGCTGGTGGAATCGTCCCATGGAGCAGCCGGAAGAACGGAATGAACGCGCCAAGCGTGTGATCCGCGATTTATTGGAACGTCATGGCGGAACACAGGATGTGGTGGCTTTGGTCAGTCATGGTGGTTTTTATAATTATTTCCTCTGGGCACTGTTTGGATTGGAGCGGCAGAAGAATATCTGGTTCTTAATGAATAACACCGGGATCACGCGGATTGATTTTGGGGAGGAATGGATCGACCTGGTGTATCAGAACCGGATGGATCACCTCTTAAATGGCTTTGTATCCTGACGTTTTTTACAACGAATACTTTCCAACTCGATCCACCGTTTTTGGTGGATCGTGTTTTTTGTTATGGGAGCTCCCAGACCGTAAAATCAGAATAGGTGGTGGAATAGCCTTCCACTTCGTTGCCGGAATAAAAACCGGTGCCAATTGCCAGTCCGCCGGATTCGATTTTCCCGGAAAGATCCAATGTGCTGATGAAGACATTATTGATGAAGAGGGATCCATTGCCGCCAGTGAAAATCAGGCGAATGATATTTTTGTCCCCTTCACCAAGGTTCAGGTTTGTCAGATCACCAGAAGCAACTTCGGGGCGGTCATCTCCCTGTGCAAATGTTAAATGCCAGGTGCCATCCGAATATACAAAGAGCCTGTACTGGAGGTTGGTACCTGTGTTCCGGAACATAAATCCATAATCCCATGCATTAAAGGATGGATCGTACGGATTGGTGAAAGTGGCTTCGACAATCCCATTGGTGATGTCAATGTCTGTCCATTCCACTTCAATAAACGTATCGTCCACATGAGGCAGGCTGCCAGCGGATGGACCATAAAGGATATATGCATTTTCAAATTGAAACGCTGAAAGGGTGGCTTGCATGTTGGATTCCTGGGCAGTAAACGTTGCCCGGTAATTTTCTTCCCGGGCTACGCTTGTTTGCAAAAATGCCTGCTCCTGTGCAAGTTTTGCAGCTTCCATGGCAACCTGGGTGGATTCCATTTTTTCAAGCTCGGTTTCAACCCGGATGGCAGCCTGTGTGCTGGTTTGTTGCAGAGAATCCACCTGGGTTTCAAGTTCCTTTTGGGTTGTGTATGCACCAATCCCAAGCAGGAGACTTGCTACAAACAGGCATAATAAAGCCACAACAGCCACTCCCAAGCCAATCATCCAGCCGCGATTGGAATTGGAACGCATGGAAGGTCCTGTTTTTGAGGATACCGGTGGAACAGGCGGCTGCTGTGGTGCATCATCATCCACCAGGGTGCCGCAGTCCGGGCAGGACTCCCAACCCTTCTTGAGAGGACGTCCACACTTTTTGCAGCGGATGGCGGGTTCCGGTTCAACCGGGATCCAGTGGGGAGGATGCGTACCAGCAGTGGATTGTTGGGAGGGAGTGGATTGACGAATGGTTGTCCCGCAATCCGGACAGATTTCCCAGTCTGGTGCAATGATCCTGCCGCAGTTTGGGCAGAAGGTGGGAGGAACGGTGTTTTGGTCAGTCATGATGGCACCTCCAGGATTAGCCAGTTATTACAGGTCGTTTGATTTGTTTTACCCATTCTGCAAGCAGGGGAAGCCCAAACAGGAAACACCCCAGCAACCTCATCCCGCTGCTGACGAGAAATCCTGCAGTCAAGCCGAATTGATCTGCAATTGCCGTGCCCAGTAACGGGGAGATCATGGTTGATAAATATTGCAGGCTTTGAGCAAATGAAATAAATGTGGGGATATATGCCGGGGGTGCCAGTTTCATCAGTTCATCAAAGAAAACCAAGTCAAGACCACCTTGGAAAAATCCTACCAAGCCCGCCAGGATGGCAAGAACCCAGGGTTGCATGGTTTGAGAGACAAACAGGGGATATAATCCAACGCCTAATGTAGTCAGGATAATGATGTACCGGGATGAATGCCTGCGGGAAATCCTTGTCCAGAAAAAATAGCCCAGCACAAGGGAGAATGTCAGTGCATTATTGATGATCCCAATCCAGCCATCGGTTGCCTGGACTTGTTTCACATAAAAAATCGGGAATAGTGGCACTGCAAGTGTGGAACCAAACAGAAAAACCAATCGCTTGCTCATAAAGGACAGGAAGGGACGGTTGGCAAGGATGGGTTTAAAGTAGGCTTTGATGGATTCCTGGATGCCGAGGCGGGGGGCGACCTCATCCCCTTCGGTGAGGTTCGAAGTAACCTCCGGTTCCGGCAGGTCAATTTTGATCCGGTTCGTGATGATTGCGCTGAAAACCCCACCCAAGGAAAGCAGGATGAAAGCAATTTGGAAGTTCAGGGGGAATGCATCATTGTTGAGGGTTAATAATTGCCCTGTAATCAGACCCATCAAGGTGGTGGTCAGCCCAAGAATGGACCAGCGGCGGGTCATTAATTCATATCGGCTATGCTTTCCAGCAACAGCATTCATGACCACATTAAATGTAATGGCAAGGATTGTCTGCGGAATGGTAATCAATGCCCAAATGCCGAGCACCCCCCAGACCAATGCCTGTTCAGCGAGCAGGAATGCAATCAAACCTGTCAATGCATAACCAAGAATTGCAGACAACCTCATCATACTGTACCAGCGCACAATGTTTTTCTGACGCTGCAGAAAACGCCCCATCGGGATCGCGAGGATCAAACCAGTCAGCGCTGGCATGGTTGTCAGGAGACCCACTTCCGTGCTGGTGGCACCCAACCGGGCAAGAAACACAGGCAGGTAGGGTGCTGCTGCACTTGCGATGCCGACACCAATCGCATCCAGTTGAACGCCAATATAGTTCCGGCGTTCCCCGGTATTCAAGTCAGGTGGGGCGGCTATTCGCTTAAGCAGGTTCATATGGCAAGGTCAAAGGATAATATCAAATTCACCCAATTGTACCCGAGTTTCATCATCCAATTGAACGTCATACCGCATTTGCCAACGGGCAAGCTCAAGCATAAACTTCAACCAATTTTTGGTTGTCGTTGTCTGGTTGGGACGGTCCAGTTTTTGCTGGAGGTTTTGTATCCAAAATGCAGGATTGTTGACCAGGTTGGATCGGGAGAGCAGGAATAATTCCTGGTTCCATACGATAATTTCCCCATCGGATGCTGCAGTGACCAGGTATTCCCCACTCCTTTGGATGGTTAATGCCATCACCGGTTGGGTGTGATTGGACAATTTTAAAATCTGTTTCCCGGTCTGGGTGGAATACAGCAGGACTGTTCCATCCGCGTTTCCGCAGTATAGGATTTCTTCCGCCGGGTGAAAGCAAATGGCTGTAATTTGACTGTGATGTTCAATAATTTGATGAAGTTGTTTTCCAGTCCGGCAATTCCAAAGATAAAGATGACGATCCCGGCTGGCACTCGCACACAGGTTCCCCGAATTGGAAATGGAAAGACAGGTGATCGTATCCAGATGCCCTTCCAGAGTGCGAATTTTTTCACCATTTGATGGATTCCACACTGAGATGACCTGGTCAGCACCTGCCGAGAGAAGCAGGCTGCCATCGAGCGACAGGGATAGATCGAAGATTTCCAGATCTGATTGGTGGATTTTGCGTAATTCCGGACCCAGCGGGAATCTCCAGGAACGCAGAGTGCCATCAAAGCCCGTTGAATAGGCGGTCCTACTGTCCGGATGGATGGCGAGGGACCGG
>JAGVUS010000027.1 GCA_019136175.1 Chloroflexota bacterium
TTTGCTTTTGACCCATTTCCGGGGACCCCTGTGGTCCCCGGAATGGTTTAAGCCACCATTCAGCGGCAATCGGCTATAATACACTCCATACCATACCATCCCACTCCACCGGGAGTTTTCCATGTACCAGATTCGCAACAATCACTTCATCGATGACGATGGTCGCATTGTCTTGCTGCGGGGCGTCAACCTGGGGGGCAGCAGCAAGGTGCCCGTCTCCCCCCACGGCGCCACCTGGAACCCCAACAGCTTCCTCGACCCGTACGGCGTCAGCTTTGTGGGGCGCCCCTTCCCGCTGGAGGAGGCGGATGAGCATTTCAGCCGCCTGCGCTCCTGGGGGTTCAATTTCCTGCGCTTCCTGGTCACCTGGGAGGCAATTGAACACGCCGGACCCGGCAGGTACGATGAAGCCTACCTCGATTATCTCCACGCCGTCATCAAAAAGGCGGGAGAGCATGATTTCCTGCTGTTCATCGACCCCCACCAGGATGCCTGGAGCCGGTTTTCCGGCGGTGACGGTGCCCCCGCCTGGACGTTTGACCGGCTGGGGATGGATTTCAAAAAATTCCACGCCGCCGGGGCGGCATTTACCCACCAGGACTGCGGCGATCCCTACCCCGTGATGATCTGGCCTTCCAACTACGGCAGGTATGCCGCCGCCACCATGTTCACGCTCTTCTTTGGCGGCAATACCTTTGCCCCCCACCTGAAGGTGGATGGGGTGCCGGTGCAGGAATTTTTGCAGGGGCATTACATGGGCGCCGTCCGCCAGGTGGTGGAGCGGTTAAAAGAATTTCCCCATGTGCTGGGCTACGATACCCTCAACGAACCCTCGCAGGGCTTCATCGGCTGTGCAGATGCCAACCAGATTCCGCTGGAGGTGGTGGCACAGGGACCGATGCCCACACTTTACCAGAGTATGCTCGTGGCTTCGGGCTTTCCGCAGGAGGTTGCCTACCGGGCGGAAAAATTCCCCTGGTCGCGCCGCTCCAAGGTGCGCCTGAACGAGGGCGGGGTGAGCATTTTCCATCCCGACTTTGGCTGCCCCTGGAAGGAGCACGGCGTCTGGGGGGTGGATCGGTCCGGCAACCCGCAGCTGCTCAAACCCGATTATTTCGGCGTGGTGGATGGCAAACCGGTGGACTTTGACCGCCAGTTCTTCGAGCCGTTTGTCCGCCGCTATACCCAGGAAATCCGCCAGGTGGACCCGAAGGCGCTGATCTTCGTCTCGCCTGCGCCCGCTGAAATGCACACTGGTGCCGAGGGCTTTTCGCTGGGCGACCTGCCGGGCATGGTCTTTGCCCCGCACTGGTACGATGGCGTGACCCTCAGTTTCAAAAAATACTTCTCCTGGCTGGGGGTGGATACCAGCCGCCACCCGATGAAGATTGCCCTGGGCAGGCAGAACCGGGTGGATTTGTTCACCCGGCAGATTGGCATGCAGGTCCAGCGCGCCCGGCGCGACCTGGGTTCCGCCCCGGTGGTGATCGGCGAAACCGGCATCCCCTTTGACCTGGATGGCAAAAAAGCCTACCAGACCGGCAAATTTGAGCAGCAGGAAAAGGCGATGGACGACGTGATCCAGGCGCTGGACCGGAACTTTGTCAACTACACCTTGTGGAACTACACCGCCGACAACGACAATCACCGCGGCGACCAGTGGAACAACGAGGACCTGTCCATCTTCAGCCGCGACCAGCTGACCGGCAGCGGCAGCCTGGAGGATGGCGGGCGCGCCCTCAAGGCGGTCATCCGTGCCTGCGTGCGGCGCGTCCCCGGCGAGCTGGTGATGGTGTATTTTGACTACACATGCGGCTTCTTCCAGGTGGATTACCGCCCCGACCTCAGCATCCAGGCGCCGCTGGAGATCTTCATTCCCAAATGGATCTATCCGCTGGGCGTGCGCGTCCACACCACCAAGGGCAGGACGGAAGTGAACCTGGACGAGGAGTGGGTGCGGTATTACGCCGATGGAGCCGTGCCTGTCTGTTCCATCGTCATTCAAAAACGCAACCCCATTTTCCGTGAAAAATTCTAAACCCGGCTGATGTTCGGAGGACCAATGGACTGGATTACCGACCCGCAATCATGGATTGCCCTCATCACCCTGGTGGCGCTCGAACTGGTGTTGGGGGTGGACAATGTCATCTTTATTTCCATTCTTTCCGGCAAACTGCCGGAAACCCAGCGCGAGAAAGCGCGCCGCACCGGCATCGGGCTGGCGGTCATCTCCCGCATCCTGCTGCTGCTTTCCATCTCGTGGGTGATTGGGCTGAAGGAACCGCTGTTTCAGATTGCCAAATTTGAAATCTCCGGCAGGGACGTGATTCTCATCCTGGGCGGCTTGTTCCTCATCTTCAAGGCAACCCACGAGATCCACTCCAAGCTGGAAGGGCAGGAGGGTCATGCCTCGGCAAAGGTGAAGGCAACCTTCACCAGCGTCATTTTGCAGGTGATGCTGCTGGACGTGGTCTTCTCGCTCGATTCGGTGATTACGGCGGTGGGCATGGTGGACGAGCTGGTCATCATGATCATCGCGGTTGTCCTGGCGGCGGGCGTGATGGTCTGGGCGGCGGGTCCATTGAGCAATTTTGTGGAACACCACCCCACCATCAAGATGCTGGCGCTGTCATTCCTGCTGCTGATCGGCTTTACGCTGATTGTGGAAGGGCTGCACCAGCATATTCCCAAGGGCTACATCTACTTTGCCATGGGCTTCTCGGTCTTCGTGGAAATGCTGAACCTGCGTATGCAGAAGAAAGCCACCGAGCCGGTGAAGCTGCACGAAGCCTACCTGCCCGCCCCCGAATCGGTCAAAAACCAGGGCTAGGACAACCCCGCCAATGCCAATCGGCGCAGGCTGAACGCTAATCCTGCTGCGGGCTTGCCGCCCTGGAGGCAAACTGGCGGATAAACCACCAGGCGGCGCGCAGCGCCCTTGCCCGGTGGCTGAGCCGGTTCTTCTCCGCCATTGTCAGTTCCGCCATCGTCCTGCCCGGCTGCGGCAGCAGGAAGATCGGATCGTAGCCAAAGCCATTGTCGCCGCGCTCCTGCGGGATGATTTCACCAAAGCAATCACCCCCGGCGAACTGCACGGAACCGCCGGGCAGCGCCAGCGCCACCGTGCAGTGAAAATGCGCCGTCCAGGGTGCGGGCTTGCCCGCCAGCCTGCCCAGCAGGGTTGCCCGCCGGTCGGCATCAGTGGGGTTGGGCATGGGGGCATAGCGCGCCGAGCGGATGCCCGGTTCGCCGCCCAGTGCATCCACCTCCAGCCCGGAATCATCCGCCAGCGCGGGGATGCCTGCCGCCCGGCAGAAGGCTTCGGCTTTGCGGCGGGCGTTTTCGGCATAGGTGGCGCCATCCTCCTCCACGTCCAGCGCAATTCCCAGCTCCAGCGGCGTGACAAACTGCACCGGGGCAGGGGCTTCCGCCTGCAAATCAGCAAGAATGGCAGTCATTTCGGCAAGCTTGCCGCGGTTGGTGGTGGCGAGAAGAATATTTATCATAAATATCATAATTAATGCAAATAATTGACTTGCGACTCCCTGCATGTTATAATGTAGCGGAATTATACACCGGGCTTGCATATCCAGTGAATTTGCCGCGCTACCCTCTTCGTATTAATGTTGGATTTTTATTAAATCAGCCGGTTGGAACAAGGCGGGATATCCACTTTGTGTTTCCGGATCTGCGGCTGTCTCCCGATCTGGAAGTGACGGATTTTTCCGGCGTGGTGCAAATCACCCGCATGGTGCAGGGCATGTTTGTGGAATTTTCCTGCACCGCCAACACCGGGCTGGAGTGCGTGCGCTGCCTGGCACCCTACAACCAGGCACTGGCAACATCCTTCCAGGAAGTGTATGCCTTCCGCCGCGACCAGGTGACCGAATCCGGTCTGCTGGTGCCGGAGGACGGCAACATCGACCTGGCTCCGCTGGTCAATGAATATATGCAGCTCGAAATTCCCATCAAGCCGTTGTGCCGCCCGGACTGCAAGGGGCTGTGCGTGGAATGCGGCGCCGATCTCAACACCGAAACCTGCGAACACCAGAAGTCCATCCGGGTCTCGCCCTGAACAAGGTCCGAACAGGAGCAATTCAATTCATGATGTGGCGAATGCGGGGCAATCGATCAACAATCAGCGGGAATGATCCGGGCAGGGTCAATCCCGGGCTTGTCTGCCTGTCTCAAGGAGGGAATTTGTGAATCCAATCCGGCACAACCGCAGTATGGAAGGGCTGAGCGCCCTGACAGAAAAAGCCGACCTGCAGGGCTACCTGACCACCGACGACCTGGTGGAGGTGTACCCCGAGGTGTACAACGATTCGGAACGGATTGAAGCATTGCTGCTGGCACTGCGCCGCCGCGGGGTGGAAGTACTCTACCGCGATACGGTTGTGGAGGAACCCGAAGAGGAATCCATCCTGGAGGAGGAACCCGAACCCGCCTACATGAGCCTGGAAACGGTCTCCTCGGATGATACCATCGGGCTGTACCTGAAGGAAATGTCACGCGTGCCGCTGCTTTCCATGGCAGAGGAAGTGGACCTGGCGCAGCGGATTGAGCGCGGCAGGGAAGCCCGCCGCCTGCTGGAAGGGGGACGGGGGCGGATTTCCACCCGCCGCCGCATGGAACTGCAAAACCAGGTGGAGGATGGTCAACTGGCGCGCGAGCACCTCATTAAAGCCAACACCCGCCTGGTGGTCAGCATTGCCAAGCGTTACATCGGGCGCGGCGTCCCCTTCCTGGACCTGATCCAGGAGGGCAACCTGGGCTTGATGAAAGCGGTGGAAAAATACGAGTACCAGCGCGGTTTCCGCTTTTCCACCTATGCCACCTGGTGGATCCGGCAGACCATCTCCCGGGCAATCGCCGACCAGGGGCGCACCATCCGCGTGCCCGTTCACATGGTGGACCGCATCCGCCTGCTTTACCGCCAGACCCACGAGCTGGAGCAGTCGCTGGGGCGCATTCCCACCAACGAGGAACTGGGCGAGGCACTGGGTGTGCCCACCGACAAGGTGGAATGGATGCAGCGGGTCTCCTGGCTGCCCCTCTCGCTCGAATCGCCCATCAACGATGATGAGGAGGATTCCGAGCTGGGGCAATTTGTGGAGGACCAGAGCGCACCCACGCCCATCGAGAGCGCCTATTCCCGCCTGCTGCGGGAGAAGATTGAGGAAGTGCTCGACACCCTGCCGCCGCGCGAGGCGCGCATCCTGCGCATGCGCTTTGGGCTGGAGAACGGTCACACCTATACCCTGGAGGAAGTGGGGGCAAAGTTTGGGTTGACCCGCGAGCGCATCCGCCAGATTGAAAGCAAGGCATTGCGCCGCCTGCGCCACCCGCGCCGGGCGCGCCAGCTGCGCGATTACATGTAA
>JAGVUS010000297.1 GCA_019136175.1 Chloroflexota bacterium
CTCCGTCTTTGATCTTGGATATACCATAATATCCATCGGTGGTGATACTCAGGAAGTAAAAATTCTCTGCATCCTGGTAGCGGCAGATGATACCGGCATCACCAATGGGGGAGGTGACATTTTCTACATCCACTTCCACAATGACGTCCGTGAAGTCCAGGTATGGATTGGTCCAGTTCCACCAGTTTGCCTCGCCAACAAAAATCTGGTAGGTTCCGTTCAGATAATCGGTTGTGGAGGTATCGTCTGTCCATTGATCCCATCCGCTGCCGGAATCCGAAAAGTCGTCTTCAAAAAGAATTTTAGCTTTCGGTGGTTTTTCAGTGACTGCCTCTGTAGGGACTTCTGTGGATGGTTTGGATGGTTCGGTTGTTTCCGTCGCTTTGGTAAAATTGGGGAATGTACTGCAAGCCAGGGTTGCCAGACTGAATATCAACAGTACAAAGAGAAGGGGACGCAGTGCTTTCATGGGTTATTCTCCTGAATTTTGTGTGGGATAGGGTTATTATACTCCAACCAGAAATCTGTGGATTTTAACAATATTGAAAGGAGGAATCACAGGGCATCGGGCTTAAGCAAACCAATAAAAGGCAGGTTGCGAAACCTTTCGCGGTGATCCAATCCATATCCAACAATGAAACGATTGGGCAGGTCGAAACCAACATATTTCAGCGGAAGGTGGATGAGACGATTTTCCGGTTTGTTAAATAATACGCAGGCTTCCAGGCTGGCAGGTTGGCGTGCTCTCAGGTTGCGCATCAGGTAGTTTAATGTAAGACCAGTATCCACAATATCTTCCACAAATAAAACATGACGGTTCTCAATGGAGATATCCAGGTCTTTGATCAGCCGAACCAACCCCTGGTCGCGGGTGGAGGGTGTGTAGCTGGATACTGCCAAAAAATCCACCTCCACGTGAATGGTCAGGGTTCGTAACAGGTCTGCCATGAAGAACAACACGCCCTTCAAGACTCCAATCAGGATGGGTGTCTTTCCCGCATAATCCACGGAAATCAATGCTCCAATTTGCTGAATGCGTTCCTGGATTTGTTCGGAAGTAATCAAAATTTCGCGGATGTCTCCCGCGAGTTCGCCATATGCATTGAGTGGTTTGGAATTTGTGTTCATTCGTAATTTTGCGGTTGGGAAACAGGAACAGCCGGTTGGGCATGGGTTCCGCGGATGGTCTCTGCCTGGGTGGTAAGTCCAAACTTGATCATCAGGTCGCGCAGCTCACGCCGCTTCAATAGCTTGATGTGGATATCGGGATACAATTCAGACATCAGGCGCAATTTGCGATTTTTGATGGTTGCCAGTGATGGACGCAGGGTGGTTAGTTCGATAAAAAGGTCTTGCTGGGGAAGATAAAAATCCGGCGTGAATGCCATGGTGACATTGCCTTTCTCATCCCATTCCAGCGGGAAAGTGCGGGGCTCATACTGCCATTCAATGGCATAAAAATCCAGGATCTGGGCAAAGGTTTCTTCTGCAGGGTGGGAAAAATGAGGGCGGTGATTATTGGACAAGGTTGTTCTCCTGGAACCGACTGGCAAGTGCATGCAATATCAGTTCCACGGCGGTCTCAGCGGATACATTGGCGGTGTTGATCATCAGGTCATACAAGTCAGGGTTGTTCCAATCAACCTGGTATCCTTTCTTCAGGTAGGATTTCCGGTGGCGATCGCTGGCTAATACCTGGGCGCGGGCAGCTTCATAGGGAATGGAAAGCCGTGCTGCCACCCGGTTGATGCGCACCTCCAGTGGTGCAGTGAGCCGAACGTGCAGGGTATCCGGTCTGCCGGAAAGGATCACCTGTCCCGCCCTCCCCAGGATGATGATATTGCCTTCTTCCGCCATTTCCAGCATGATGTTTCGAACAGCCGCCCGGTAGGCGGATTCTGCCTCGCTGGATGTTTCCAACCCAAAGATGCCAAGTTCATCAATGACAGCCAATGCAACATCCGGTGCACCAGCCACGCGGGCAGCCTGGTTAATGATTTCACGCCAAACCAGCCTGTACCCCAGCCGATTTGCTGTTGCCCGGGCAATATCGCAGCTCAGGCTTCCCAGTTGACGAGAGATGGTGATGACGGACATTTCCAGCCAATTCTTTTAACGGTTACAATATCATTATAGCGGATTTACCGGATTGGATTCTTAAATCATAATCTGTAATTGGAGGAATGTTCAGAATGGATTCTTATATTGAATCGAATCGCAGGTTGTGGAATGAATTCGCGGCCATTCATGCCGGGTCAGAGTTATATCAGCTGGCGGAGTTCAAACAGGGAAAAAACAAGCTTAATCCACTGGAACGCGAGGAAGTGGGGGATGTCAGGGGGAGGAAGCTGCTCCATTTGCAATGTCATTTTGGGATGGATACCTTATCCTGGGCGCAGCTGGGGGCGGACGTGACAGGTGTGGATTTTTCCGATACTGCTATTCAGATGGCGCAGGAGTTAAGCAAGGAAGTCAACCTTCCCGGGCGGTTTGTTTGCAGCACAATTGAAAACCTTCCCGACCATTTGGGGGAAGAAAGTTCGTTTGATATTGTCTTTACTTCCTATGGGGTTATTACCTGGCTCCCCACTTTGAAAAAATGGGCGGAAGTGATTCATCATTACCTGAAACCTGGTGGAATTTTTTACATTGCCGAGTTTCATCCCTTTGCGATGGTTTTTGATGATACTGCGGGGGTGACGGATTGGCACATTGGTTATCCATATTTTAACAAGGATGTTATGCGGTTTGATGTGGAAGGTTCCTATGCCGACCGTAACGCCAAAGTGGAGACGAAAATCTCCTATGAATGGCAGCACACGCTTGGGGAAGTAATCAGCGAACTGGCTGCAACCGGGCTGCACCTGGAGTACCTTCACGAATTTCCCTACACAGTGTACCGGATGTTTGATTTCACATCGCCCTGTGAGGATGGTTACTGGCGTCCCCCGGAGAATTTAAAGCCCATGCCGCTCATTTTTTCCATGCGGTGGCATAAACCGGCTTGATGGCTCAGGGCAGCGATGTCCAGGGCAGGAGTGCCTGGAAATCTTCAAGGGATTTCATTCCCTCCACCTCTCGGCGGCTGAGGTAATAAATCGATCCCGGATAATGTTCGTTAAAAATCCCAACACCAACTGCAGAGGTGTAACCGGCGCGTTCCGCCTGCGTGATGATGCCTGGATTAACCTCAGCAAATGGATAGGCAAATGAGCGAATCTCAAGCCCAAGCTCGCGTTGCAGGAATGCCCGGGATTCAGAAAGTTCATACCCAACGTTGGTGTTGGAATCTGTGAGCCTGGCGTGTGTCATGCTGTGGTTGCCGAATTCCCACCCTGCTTCTGCCATTTCGCGAACCTGGACGGGATGAAGGAAATCTTCGGAGTACAGGCGGTTTGCAACCAGGTACATCACGCCTTTAAATCCGTACTCATTCATAATGGGAAATGCGTTTTCATACACATCCATATTTCCATCATCAAATGTAATGATGATGGGACGAGGTGGGATCGGTCCTCCGTACCAGATGAGGTTCACCAGTTCGGAGATGGTGAGGGTTGTGTATCCCCACTCGTGCAATGCTTCCATTTGTTGAGTAAAATCCTCCACGGTTACGGAATAGCGGTCGTTTTCTTTGCTGTTCACGTGGTGGTATAACAGGATGGGAATGGTCACTTTGCCACCCTCAATGACTGCCCAGGTTGGGGTGGGTGTGATGGTTGGTGTGGGAGTTGAGGTGCGTGTTGGCTGGATGGTTGGTGTGGGTGTGTGTGTAGGTGTTGCGGTCGCGGTTTTGGTTGGCAGGCTGGTGGATGTCGGTGAAGAGGTGGGAGCCAGAGAGAAGCCCTGTGCCAGTTGCTGGCATCCGCTCAGGGAGAGCGTCATGAAAACAATCAACGGCAGAATGATGAAAAGGATTGGGTTGTGCTTGCGATGCATGGGTTCCATTGTACCAAACCGTACCGGATTTTGCGGTCATTGAATCACAATGACGGATCGCGATTCCTTGACCGCCATCTGTTTCTTCGATACACTCAACTTTGCATGGACGAATCAGCTTGAAAAATTGTTCCCAAATCCTTCGGAAGAGATCATCTAATAATGGAACCATTCTCCCCGCCCCGTTTGTATGATCGCATTTATGCCATTGTTCGGCAAATACCACCGGGTAAAGTTGCCAGTTATGGACAGATTGCAAGGCTTGTGGGGGGATGTTCTGCGCAAATGATTGGTTTTGCCATGGCGGCATTACCGGAAGGCAGCGATGTTCCCTGGCAGCGGGTGATCAACAAGCAGGGGAAAATCAGCCCGCATGGATATGGAATGGGCAGTGTCATTCAACGTCAGCTTCTGGAAGAGGAAGGTGTGATATTTGACCTGGAGGGTCGAATCGATTGGGATCGGTTCGGCTGGCTGGAAATAGAATAACAAGGAGAACTGGAAGCTTGGAAGCATCATCGAACTGGAAAAGTGTTGGTCTGGTCGCGCTTGGTGCGCTGTTGTACAGCACGTTGATCATTTTTACCCGAGCCATCCAGGGCCTCGAAGCCATGCAGATTGCTTTCTTTCGAGCAATTACTGCGTTTTTATTCTTTTTATTTCTGTCCATTTGGATTCGGGAACCCTTGCGTATCCGGCAGTATCGAAAACAGGTTCCCACACTGATTGCATTGGGGCTATTCATGGCTACCACTGCATCCCTGTATATCTACGCCATTCAACACACCACAGCTGGAAATGCCGCCCTGTTGGTAAACACTGCCCCTATCTACATTGCCTTTCTGGCGCCATGGCTGCTGCACGAGTCCCGTCCGAGGCTGGGCTGGATCAGCCTGGCGCTTGTTACTGCTGGGACCGTGCTGGTAACCGGGATTGGTAGAATCCAGATTGATGGAGCATCACTGAGCGGAGTCATCGCGGGGATCTTGTCCGGTTTCACTTACTCATTTGCGTTGATGTTCAGCCGGAAGTTAAGCGGCAAGGTGTCCGGTTTTACGCAGACATTCTGGTCGGCGGGGATGACCATGCTGGTACTCTTGCCGCAGGGATTAAAGGTTCCAGTGGATGTGGTGATGACGAACCTGCCGCTCCTGTTTCCATTGGGAATCATTACGCTGGGCTTATCCAGCATGACGTATTTTATTGCCCTGCAAAAGCTGAAAGCCCAGGTGGTGAGCGTGGTTTCCCTGCTGGAACCGGTGGGGGGAGTGATTATTGGCTGGGTCTTGTTTCACGAAGCGCTGACACTGCCGGCATTGTTGGGAAGCGTGTTGATCCTGACAGGGATTTATTTGGTGACGAGGTAGAAGAATAGCGAGAAGAGGAAGGGAGGCTCGGATGATGGGGCTCGCAACCAAGGGTCATCAAATAAAAAGTGAGCGTGGAGAGGCTTGGATGCCACCCCTCGATGGGGCTCGCAACCAAGGGTCATCAAAACAAAAAGTGAGCGTGGAGAGGCTTGGATACCACCCCTCGATGGGGCTCGCAACCAAGGGTCATCAAAACAAAAAGTGAGCGTGGAGAGGCTTGGATATCACCCCTCGATGGGGCTCGCAACCAAGGGTCATCAAAACAAAAAGTGAGCGTGGAGAGGCTTGGATATCACCCCTCGATGGGGCTCGCAACCAAGGGTCATCAAAATAAAAAGTGAGCGTGGAGAGGCT
>JAGVUS010000407.1 GCA_019136175.1 Chloroflexota bacterium
ACCAGCGGTAGGTTCCGGTGGGGAGTGGTCCATCAATCAGCCATGTATCCGTGTTTCCCGCTGGCATGGTCTGCACCAGGGTGGGAGGGGCGGTACAGGTAGGACCATCCGGACAGTTTTGCAGGCTGGCTGCATAGCTGGTGGCATACGTGCCGTTCCAGCGCAGGATGATGGTATCCTGGTCGGTGGCTGAGACCGGGTATAGGGTGGGGGCAGGCGGGATAGATGTCCGTTCTGATATTTTGATGGAAGATACCGCATTGGAACGAATCCGGTTATCGCGGAGGTCTGAATCTGCTGATTCAAATGTCTCGTCTGCTCCTGCAAAGTAGGCATTACTCCACATCGTAAGACGGACACTGCTCCCCACGATCAGGGATTCAATGTTATTGTTGCCAATATTTGGGAAACCTTCAGGCGGAGCATCGTATTCTCCGATATTCACCAGGGTGCAGGTACCCCGGTAATTGGCGTCTGCAAACAGGGCAACCTGGTTGGAATTCGGAACACAGGCGGGCGGTGTGATGGTGGAACAATTATTGTTATTGATCATTGGGCGCAGACCGGGAATGTCCAGCGTCATGTTGCCTTCCAAATCCCAGATGCGCAAGCCCAGGTCGATGGGTCCGGTGGGAACCCCGGCAGCGCACAGATCAATTTGCGTGCTGAAAGTGGGCGACGTCAATCGGGAGCCGATCTCGTGCCAGGTGTTATTCCAGCGGGCAATCACCTGGATGCCGGTGATTCCCAGGTTATCCCATGCAGATCCTGAGACGGTCATTACGGGCGTGTTCAGGATGGCGCCAGCTTCCGGCTGGCTGATCGACCCGGTGGGCGGATCGGAGCCGATATTTCCTGAAATATACCAGTCACCCGGAATGCACTCACCACCGTAGGAAGGCCAGTTCCGGGCTTCATTACAGGTGCGCGGGCGACCGCCGTTGACGGCAACATCGGCAAATGTAATATCCACCGAGGGTCCCCAGTACGTGTTCGTGAAATATGTAAATACATGAAAATGCAGGTGGTGACCGGTACTGTAACCGGTGTCATCCACGTTGCCAATATATTGACCCTGGCGGATTGGTGCGCCCTGGTACCGGATGGAAGCCGGGATGCTGTTTTTTGCCAGGTGGAGGTACAGTTGGTAGGTTGTGGGGTTGGTGGAGGTATCCTTGATGACCAGGTAATTGGAACAGTTTGGATTGTAATTGTTGCAGCCGTCGTAGAAAACCCAAGTCACTCCTCCGCGCGAAGCCAGCAGGGGGAACATGGTGCCATCGGCAAAATCAAAAGCATACCAGCAATCATGATTTATGCAGGAAAAATAAATCAGTTCATGCCCAATGCTGCCTTCCAGCATCTTGGCAGTCCCCGCCCCCCAGGGAAGCTTGTAACCGCCAATTGCCAGCGGCTCTGCCGTTGCTGCCGCATCTGCTTCCAGCAGGAAGGATGTTTTCAGATCGGCTGAAATCAGGTCGTCCGGCAAGGCATCCAGGCGGGTTTTCCACTCCGGATCTGGCGGGATGGTCAATTGCCAGGAATCTGCCAGGGTGTGATCAGCCCCCTGCAATTGAGCAATTGCAGGCATGGGTTCTGCCGCAATCACTTCGGCAGAATCGCGGTTTTCAAAACCCAGCCACAGAAACATGGTTTTCCCATCTTGTGAGACCACTGCATGGTCGATAAATACCCGGTAAACGATGAACGCCAGCACATCCAATCGTTCCCCCGCCATTTCCTGGACTGCTTCTGTTACCGCCCCCAAATGGGGAACTGACTCATCCGCCTGCCCCTGCTGGATGGGACCAGCCGCGAACAATCCTCCCAGCAGCAGAAAACCAAAGAGAAAACGGAGGATGACTCTCATCTGGAAAGAACGGGGAGGTAATAGGCGTTGCCGATCAGAGCATGGAGATTGTAACGCACACCTGTTCCAGCCAGGCGGCTGTCGAGCGGAGTGACCTTGAGTAAAAATACTCCCGGCTGGCTGATTGGAAGGACGATTGCAGCTCCCATCCCCAAGCCCGGTGAGGATGTGCGGGCAAGCAGCTGGCTGCCGGAGGAATCATAGAGTTCCAGGTTCACTGCTGCCCCGCCGCTGATGGAATCCGCCCGCACCAGCAGGGTTTTGGCTTCCGTGACGGTGATACGGACCCAATCTTCATCGTTGAAACTGCACAGGTTGTGTTCCTGGATGGTCAGGATTGGCAAAGGCACCGCCCCGGCTGGAAGATCCTCATTGGCATTTTGATCATACCAATCCGGGGTGCAAGTGGATTCCACAACCGTACTGGTGGAAACCCAGGATGCAATGTTGCCAACATTGTCAATACCGCGCAGCCGGAAAGCAATACTCTGACCAAAGTTTCCAAAAGCCCATTCCCGGGTCTTTGTGGGGGGGACGGATTGGTCCAGGATTTGCCATGTACCGCCATTGACCTGGTATTCCAATTCAGAATGATTCAACCCGGATTGCCCGTCTGTTACAGACCAGCCAACCTGGACTGCGGTGCCGGGGTGGGGGTTGGCAGGAGCTTGAAATGAAGCGGCTGGCGGGGTTCCATCGAGGTTCATGATGATACGCATATCCCCGGATTGATTACCGGCGACATCCGTCACCCGGGCGTATATGGCACTGCCAATTATTTCGCCAAGTTCCGCCGGAACAACTGGTGCAGACCAGCCATCCGAGCCATCAGCGTCAGTTCCCAGGTGAATCCAGGAACCAGCTTCCCAATCTGCCGTATGCCAGTAGAAGGATACCTGGCTGATGGTTACGCCATAGGATTGAACGTTGGCGCTTGCATAAAAATTGCCTTGCGGAGCCCACCCACCGGAACTTGGATTTGTTAGTGCCAATGAAGGACGATTACCTCCACCAATCAGCGAAACCTGGTAAAAATAATCCTCCCCACCAGCCCCGGGATGATTCCATGCCTGGATGTGGAAATAGTATCTGCCATCGGTGGGCAGGACATAGTTAATCAGCGGGTCCCGTATGGTGGCATAGACTTCATCGTCCATCATTTCCATCAGCCTGCCGTTGGAATCATACAGGTACAGGACTGCATCCAGATTGGAACCGAGGCTCTGGGCGTCCACGTTGATGCCGATGACCTGTCCAGCCTGCCCGGTGAAGGTGTAATAATCCAGGTCGCCGGTGGAGCAGATGGTCGCAGAGATGGTCTGCCCCAGTGTAACCGTGGAGGCGGTTGGCAGGGAATTATTGGAAGTTTCTGCGCAACCTGCCCCAATGGGGGGAGTGGTTGTAATGGACACATGATCCACCAGCCATCCCTGACCGGTGTTATACCGCCACTCCACCGCATCAAAATGAAAACGGATGCGGACGACCTGGCTGGCATATCCACTGAGGTCAATTGCAGGGCTTTGCGTCCAGTAATCCGGGGGATCTGCCTGCATTTCATATAAATCTGTAAACCGTCCTCCGTTGACCGAAATCTGCACAATGCGCCGGTCCCAGAAGGGATAATTGCTTTCGGAATCCATCAGGGTATCAAACCGCAGCCAGGATGAGCCGGCAGGCAGAAGGATGGGAGGTGAGGTCAGATCCCCGCGGAGGATCTCAGGATTATCGGTATAATAGCCGGATCCATTGTTATAACCAAACACCCGGGAAGAAGAGCCATCCCGCTCAATCTCATAATTCCGCCAGAAGCTGGTGGCAGTCCAGTCGCTGTTATCCCCCTCAAAATCCGTGGAATACGGCACGGTCTGCTGACCGGGATCGGGCAGGCTGGCGGGTACCACGGTGAAGCTCTTTGTGCCCTGGGCGGTGCCACCGCTGTTTCTCGCCTGGACGGTAAGGGAATAAGTTCCTGCGGGCAGGGAGCCAATGGACCAGTTGTTCAGGTTATCCCAATTCCGCTGCAAGTTGACCGGTCCGGTTAATGCAGCAGAAAATTCTGTTGCCGAGCCGCGCCACCAGGAAAAAACCAGCGAATCATTGCTGGTGGGTGTTGTGCTTCCACTGGGGGAGAGGATATTGTCGAAATTCGGCGCGACGGGTGCAGTTGACCGCGGTTCAACAATCAGGGACGAAAGACGGTTCACTCCACCCAGGCGGTTGTCCGCCAGGTTGGCATCGCTCCATTCCAGGGCATCCGGGCGACCCACAGTGGAATCGTCGTACAATACAGCCCGCACACTGCCCCCAACAAGGACGGAATCCGTTGCGTTGTTACCGACTTCACCGAGGCTGTTTGAATAGTACGTTCCCGATGAAAAAAGCTCACAGGCACCCCGATAGCCGGGATCCGAGAATAGTGCAACCTCATCGCTGGCAGGCTGGCAGCCGGTGGGCAGTAAACAATTGGCATTGTTGTAAATACCGCGCAAGCCAGGCAAGCCGGGGGAAAGGTTGCCTTCATAATCCCAGACCCGCAATGCCAAGTCCACAGGACCGTTGGGAATGCCGGACGCGCACAGATCAATGGTGGTGGTAAAGGGATTGGCGGTTTGGGGTGAGCCGATTTCTCGCCATTTGTCATCCCAGCGGGCAATCACCTGCATTTTTGTGACCGCCCGGTCATCCCATCCCGAACCGGTGACCGTCAACTGGCTGGACTGGAGGACTGCCCCATGCCAAGGCAAGCCCAGGTCACCAGAAGGCGGGTTTGCCCCAGCGTTGCCAGAGGTGAACCAGTCTCCGTCGTCGTGGCAATCAGGGTACCAACCTTCCAGGGATGGGTTGAGTTCGGTTTCAATGCACTGGCGCGGCCTGCCACCATTGATATCCACATCGTCGAAGGTAAAATCCACGGAGGTACCCCAGTTGTTATAAAGGCTGGTTGTCACCTGGTAATGGAGGTGATGCCCGGTACTGGCGCCGGTATTATCCGTGTTGCCTATGTATTGTCCTTGGATGACCGGGGTATTTAAAACCTTTAAATCTGCTGGGATGGAGTTGTACGCCAGGTGATAGTAAATCTGGTACGTGGTGGGGGATGTGGATGAATCTTTTAAGATTAAATAATTGACACAGGTATGATTGTTATTGGGACAGTCCCAGTTATAACTGTAGACTGTTCCACCCTTTGCCGCCAGGATGGGAAACATGGTGCTGTCGGCAAAATCAAAAGCCCAAAGGCAGGAGGGGCAGTTACCGTATATATATTTATGCCCGATGCTCTGCGTGAGCCGCTTGGAATTTCCGGCAGCCCAGGGCAGCTTATAGCCGTGGAAAGTCTGTGGTTCAACCGAGATCGCCGGGCTCATATACGTCTCGCGGTGTTCCCTGGTGATCAGGGTCTCCGGTACTGAACTCAGGACATCATTCCAGGCTTCATCTGCCTGGAGGGTGATTTTCCATGC